>NZ_CALMPC010000102.1:0-33079 GCF_937872235.1 uncultured Thermomonas sp. | reverse complement strand
CACGCCCCCGGCCAGTGGCGCGCACTCACCGTGCGCAACATCGATGCGTGGTACGCCACCTTCAATGTGAAGGATGGGCAGAAACTCTACCTGGCACCGGATGCGCGCGTGAAGATCTGGTAAGCCACTCGCAAAAAGCAGCCAACAAAACGCCGGCCTTGGGTCGGCGTTTTGTTGTGCCTCACCACATCAAATCATCCGGTACCGTGAACTGCGCGTAGTAGGCATCGTCCTCTGACGTGCTGCTTGCGGCGGTATCGCTGGCGGCTTGGCCGTGATCCAGCACGATGAGTTCGGGCGCACGGTCGCGCACTTTGCTGGCGGCATTGCGCGGCAGCAGGGCGTAGCGCTCGCCCGATTGCGCAATCACCAATGCGCCGCTGGCCAGTTGCTTGCGCAGCGCATCGTCCACCCGCACGCTGCGGATCGCGCCACCGGCATCGAAGCGGTAGTCCTGCTCGCCGGCCTGCGCCACGTGCTTGTCTGCGATGATTTGCCGCGCCTGCGCATGCAGTTCGCGGCTGCGGGCCTGCGCCTTGCGCTGCGCTTCCAGTGCGCGGTCGTGCTCGGCCTTGCCGGCACGCGCACGTTCGGCTTCGCGTTGTGCATCGGTTTGGGTTTGCGCGGACTTGGCGTGGTGCGCCAAGTGCTGTTCACGCGCCACTTCCGCAGCCTTGGATTTTTTGACCAAGCCGGCCTTGAGGAGTTGTTGTTGCAGGGGGTTGAGCTTGGCCATGCGGCAGAGACGGGTTGAAAATTTGCGCCATCATACGGCCACCCGCTGCGGGCTGGCTTATTGCGGCGGCGCTGCCAATTCCTTGGCGCCCAAGAACCCGTCGTGATTCATGTCCTGCTTGCGAAAGCGCTCGGCCAGTTGCGCGCGGTAGGCCTCACGCGTGATGGGCTTGCGCTTGCCGCCGGGCTGCTCGTCGGCATTCAGTACGCCATCGTGGTTGCGGTCCATCCGATCAAAGGCATAACTCAACCAGTCTTGATATTCGAGCAAGGACACCCGGCCATCGCCATCGCTATCCATCTTCGCCAGGTAATCGCTGCTGCGCTGGACTTGTGCCGGTGCTGCGAGTGGCAGTACACATGTCAATAGCGCAACAGCGATGGCCCGCCTCATGCCGGCAAGCTCATGCCGGCAAAAGCGCATAGCCGCGCAAACGGGCGGCGTAATCTTGCAGCGCACGCACGCCACTGGCTTCGGCCTCGGCACACCATGCCTGCAAGCGCTTGAGTTTTTCAGTCGCATCGTGGCCGCGGCTTTCCAACACTTCGGCCAAGCGATTGCGATGCTCGACCAAGGTCTGGATGCGCGGCTTGGATGCCACCCATACCCGCAATTGCTCGCGTGCGTCCGGCTTCAGCCAGCGGCCATCGTCTGCGATACCACGCCGCAGTTTGCGTGGCAGCAAGGCGCGCAACTTGGCACCGGCGGCCGCGGCTTCATCGCACAGGGCCGGCTTCAACACATTGCGCTGGTAGTCGGTCATGGCTTGGAAACGATGCGCGACCAAGGCTTTCAAGGTTTCCGTATCCGGGGTCTGGATGTTGGGGCGCAGATTCAGACGTGGTGCCACCCTGAGCACCTTGGCCAGGCGCAGCGCAGCTAGCACGCGGATGGCGACCCAACCGATATCGAACTCGAACCGGCGCATCGCAAACCGCGCCGAAGACGGAAATGCGTGATGGTTGTTATGCAATTCTTCGCCACCAATCCACACCGCCCACGGGGTCAAGTTGGTGGCGGTGTCGGTGGTTTCGAAATTACGGTAGCCCCACCAGTGTCCCAGGCCATTGATCACACCGGCTGCCCAAAACGGAATCCACGCCATCTGGATGGCCCACACCGCGACACCCTTGGCCCCGAACAACACGAAACTGATCAGCAAGAGCAACTGCACGCCCAAATCGGGGAAACGGCTATACAGGTGGCGCTCCACCGCATCGTCCGGGCAGCCCTTGCCGTATTGCTCGATGCAGGCACGATCCAGCCGCGCTTCGCGATACAAATCACCGCCGCGCCAGAACACCATGCCGATGCCTTTGATCATCGGGCTATGTGGGTCATCCTCGGTTTCGCATTTGGCGTGGTGCTTGCGATGGATTGCCGTCCACTCGCGGGTCAGCATCGAGGTGGTCAACCAACTCCAGAACCGGAAGAAGTGCGCCAGCAGCGGGTGAAAATCCACACCGCGATGGGCTTGGCTACGGTGCAGATACAACGTCACCGTGAAAATGGTGATCTGGGTGACCACCAGCAGATACAACAACATCTCCAGCCAGCCAAGTTGCAGCAGGCCACCGGCAATGAAATCCAAAATCGACACAGACATTACGGGACTCGGAAAGGGTGGAAATAGCCAATCAGCCGCCATGATGCCATGCCCTAGCTGAGTGGTGCCCAGGCACGGCATGATGGCCGCATGCCCGAGCTCCCCGAAGTTGAAACCACCCGCCGTGGCCTGGCCCCGCATGTGGAAGGCCGGCGCATAACCGGCATTGTGCTGCGGCGTGCGGATCTGCGCTGGCCGATCCCGCCGGAAGTATCGGCGCTGCTGCCGGGACAACGTATCCGCGGCATTTACCGGCGCGCCAAATATTTGCTGCTGGATACCGCGGCCGGGAGTGCGTTGTTGCACCTGGGCATGTCCGGCAATTTGCGGGTGGTGCCGCCGGCGACCCCGGTGCGCGCGCATGACCATGTGGACATCGCGCTGGACAATGGTCAGCTGTTGCGATTTCACGATCCGCGCCGGTTTGGTTGCCTGCTCTGGCAAGCGCCGGGGCAAACCCATTCGCTGCTGGCGGGGCTTGGCCCCGAGCCCCTAGAAGCGGGCTTCGATGGCGACTATCTGTTTGCACGCAGCCGAGGTCGCAGCAGTGCTGTCAAAACCTTCCTGATGGATCAGGCAGTAGTCGTGGGGGTGGGCAATATCTACGCCGCCGAAGCGCTGTTCATGGCCGGCATCTCACCGCTGCGCGCAGCCGGCAAGATCAGCCGTGAACGTTATGCCGCGCTGGCGGCGGCATCGCAACAGGTGCTGCAGCAGGCCATCGAGCGCGGCGGCACCACCTTGCGCGACTTCATCGCACCCGATGGTGCGCGGGGCTATTTCGAGCAGGAATTGCAGGTGTATGGGCGTGCTGGTGCGCCCTGTCCGCGCTGTGGCCGCGCATTGAAGCATGCGCTTATCGGCCAGCGTGCCAGTGTCTGGTGCGGGCACTGCCAACGCTGACGGTTGCGCAAGCACAACCCGCATTCGTTATGCTGCCGCTTCCCCCGTCTCCTGTTGGCCGCAATGACCGTTGCTGGTGACATCACTGTTTTGCTGGATGCCGCCCGCGAGGGTGATCGTGGCGCGCTGGATCGGGTGCTGGCCACGCTGTATCAGGAATTGCATGGCATGGCGCGCCGGCAACTGGCCGGCCAACAGCACGGGCATACGCTGAATGCCACCGCGCTGGTGCATGAGGCGTATTTGAAACTGATCGGGCGCGGCGATGGCAGTGCCAAGTTCGATGACCGCGCGCACTTCTTCGCCTATGCCGCATCGGCAATGCGTTCGGTGATTGTGGATTACGCCCGTCAGCGGTTGGCGCAAAAGCGCGGCGGCGACCTGCACCGGGTGACCGACTTGCCCGAGGACATTGAAGGCGGTTTGCGTCTGGACGAGGACATGTTGGGGCTGGATACCGCACTGAATCGGCTGACGGCGGTCGACCCACGCCTGACCCAGGTGGTGGAGCTGCGCTATTTCGCCGGCCTGTCGGAGTTGGAGATCGCAGCATTGATGCAGCGTTCCGAGCGCAGCGTGCGCCGCGACTGGCAGAAAGCGCGGATGTTCCTGCTGGCCTCGTTGCAGGAGACCCCGTCGGCCTGACCGCAAGGTCAGGGAGGCGGTTGCCGGCATGGATCTCGCGCGCTGGCAACGCCTGTCGCCACTGCTGGATGCCCTGCTGGAGCTGCCTGCCGACCAACGCGCCGAGCACCTGCAAGTGCTGCGCTGCGAAGACCCGCAACTGGCCGCCGAACTTGAACGTCTGTTGCTGCTTGAAGCCGACGATGCCGAATTCCTGAACACGCCGGTGATGCAACTACCGGCCGGCGTGGTGCCCGGTGCGCGCTTTGGCCCGTACCGGCTTGAGCGCGTGCTGGGCGAAGGCGGCATGGGCCAGGTATGGTTGGCTGCACGTGCCGATGGCCTGTACGAGCGCAAAGTGGCGCTGAAGTTGTTGCGCTCCGGCCTGGTCGATTCCAGCCTGCGCCAGCGCTTTGACCGCGAGCGTGAAATACTGGCGCGGTTTGCGCACCCGTTCATCGCACGCCTGTTGGATGCCGGCGTTGATCAAGGCGGGCAACCGTATCTGGCGCTGGAGTACGTGGATGGCGAGTCGATCACCAGTTGGTGCCAGGCGCGTCAGCTCGACATCGCCGCGCGGCTGGATCTATTTCGCCAAATTTGCGATGCGGTCAGCCATGCGCATGCCAACTTGATCGTGCATCGCGACCTCAAGCCCTCCAATATCCTGGTCACTCCCGATGGGCATGTGCGGCTGCTCGATTTCGGTATTGCCAAACTGCTCGACGTGGATCCGCTGCCGGTAGAACAAACCCGCACCGGCGTGCGTGCCTTCACCTTGCACTACGCCGCCCCCGAACAGATTCGAGGCGAGCCGGTCACCACCATGACCGATGTCTATTCGCTCGGGGTGGTGTTGTACGAGTTGTTGACCGGCAGCAAGCCATACCGGCTCAAGCGCCAGACCGATGCCGAGTGGGAAGAAGCCATCCTCGACGGCGCACCGCTGAAACCATCGCAGGCCGCGCAACTGGCCGATCCCCTGCTGGTGCGGCCCTATACGCCACGTCGCCTGGCCAAAGTGCTGCTGGGTGATCTCGATAACATCATCCTCAAGGCGTTGGCCAAACGCCCGAACCAACGCTACGTCTCGGCCGAGGCATTGTCGCAAGACTTGCTCAGCTTCCTGCGCGGCCGGCCGGTACTGGCGCGCGGTGAAAGCATGGGTTATCGCGTTCGCAAATACGTGCAACGGCATCGCTGGTCAATGGCGGCGGGCACCACCATTTTATTGGTGCTGATGACCGCGCTGGGGGTCGTGGCATGGCAGGCGCAACGCGCTTTGCATGAAGCCTCGCGCGCGCAAGCCATGCAGCGTTTTATTGCCGAATTATTCCAGGACGCGGGCAGTTCACCCAACACCCCAATCGACCTGCGCAGCTTGCTGGATATGGGTATTTTGCGTGGCGAACACAGCTTGGCGCGGCAGCCGCAGGCGCGTGCGGAGCTGTATGGCGTGGTGGCGCAATTGCGTTTGAGCTTGGGCGACTATCGCGAAGCCGATGCGTTGTTGCAGCGTCAAGCCAATCTACTGGCGCAATTACCGGATGCGCCGTTCAGTCTGCGCATGGAAGCAGTCACGCTGCGTGGCAACGTGCAACGCCAATTGGGCAATCCTGGCCTGTGCGTAGCGCAAATGCAGCGGCTGGAGCTGCAGGTGGATACCGAGCAATCGCGCCTGTCACAACAAGTCTCCGCGTATTACACGCAACTGGGGCGTTGTCTTCGCGAAGTGGGCCAGATCGATGCCGCCAAACGCTTGTTCATGCGCGCACTGGATCTGCGGCGCAAGCAGAACGACGAGACTGGGCTGGCCGAAACCACACTCGATTTGGCCACATTGCAAGCCGATGGTGGCAGCCCCGCTGAAGCCCTGCACACCATTGCCAGCGGCTTGATGCGGCTACGCCAAAAAGCCGGTGATCACCATCCTGAAGCAATCGATATGCTGCGCTCGATGTGCTCGCTGGAGCGCAACATGGATGCCGTAGATGATGCCGTGCGCGACTGCAAGCAATCCCTGAAATTGGCGCAAGAACTGCACGGCCCCAACCATCGCACCGCGATTGATGCCAATCGCCAACTGGCGGCGCTGTATGTGGACTTGGGCCGCTTCAATGAAGCCGAAACCATCTTCCTTGATACCACTGCGTGGATGACTACGCGTCTGGACGTCAACCATCCGGATATGGCCCGCGCTTACAACAGCCTGGCAATCGTGGCGTGGGAACGCGGCGACCTTGCGCGCGCGATGCGTTTTCAGCAACAGGCGGTGGATGCCTGGCGCAAATCCGGCAATGACGGATTGATTGCCGCCGGCTTGTTCAATCTGGCGATGATCCAGCACGATGCCGGCCATGATCGTGATGCGTTGGCAGCCGCGCACGAGTCAGCAAACCTGCGGGCGCGCCAATTCGGTGCCAACCACGAATTGGTGGGCGATAGTGACCGCTTGACTGGTGAAATCCAGGTAGCACTCGGGCAAACCGCGCTTGCGCGTAGCGTATTGGAAACAGCTGTGCAGCTGACCCGCGCGGGATATGGCCCCGAGCATTCACACACCCGGCGTGCCGAGGTTTCACTGGCACGTCTTTTGGCCAGCCAGGGCCAGCCAAATGCGCTCGAGCAACTCGATCGGTTAGGACAACTGCACAGCAATGGGTTGGAGCAGCGAAAAGCGGTCTGGCTGGCACGTGCATATGCGGCGCAACTGCGCTGCCAGCAGCAACCACAGTTGTCGCGCGTCACCCTGGATGCGGTATTGGCCGATATGCAGTTGGCTGTCCCCGAAGGCGGCGCGGTGCCGCGTGAAATCCAGGCGATTCGAAACACCTGCGGCAAGCCGGTCAAAGCGGCAACGGCACCTGCAACGGCTCGATCAGCCCCTCGCCACGCATCACCTTCTTGAACTCGGCACGCGACACCGACACATAGCGCTCGTTGCCTCCAATTTCCACCTGCGGCCCGTCCTGTACGGCGCGCCCCTGCGCATCAATGCGTACATTCATGATGGCTTTCTTGCCGCTATGGCAAATCGTCTTGATTTCGGAAAACTCATCGGCCCACGCCAGCAAATACTGGCTGCCCTCAAATAGCTCGCCGCGAAAATCCGTGCGCAAGCCGTAGCACAGCACCGGAATGCGCAGCGCATCCACCACTTCACTGAGTTGCCAGACCTGCGATTTGCTCAAAAATTGCGCCTCATCCACCAGCACGCAATGCAATGGCCCGTTGTCGCGGATGTCGTCTTCCACCACCTGCTGCAAATCAGCATCGCGTGAAAACGCCACCCCCTGCGCACGCAGCCCGATACGGGAGGCCACCGTGCCAGCCCCGGCGCGGTCATCCAGGCGCGGGGTCAAGATCGCCACCCGCATGCCGCGCTCGCGGTAGTTGTGCGCGCTTTGCAGCAACGTGGTGGTCTTGCCCGCATTCATCGCGGAATAATAGAAATAAAGCTTGGCCATGCACGGATTTTAACGGTGAACAAGGCTGGGCAGAACGCCCGCCAGCACTGAAAATGGCGAAATGTCAGCACCCAACCTGCACGGTCTCAATCCCCCCCAGCGGCAAGCAGTCCTGCACACCGAGGGCCCCCTGCTGGTGCTGGCCGGTGCCGGCAGTGGCAAGACCCGGGTCATCATCGAAAAGGTTGCGCATCTGATCCAGTCCGGCCGCTACCCGGCCAAGCGCATCGCCGCAATCACCTTCACCAACAAATCCGCACGCGAAATGCGCGAGCGCGTGGGCAAGCGCATCAAAGGCGATGCCGCGCAGGACCTCACGGTGTCGACCTTTCACGCGCTGGGCCTGAAGATTGTGCAGATTGACCACGCCAAGCTGGGCCTGCGCCGCGGGTTTTCCATTTTTGATGCCGATGATTCCAGCGCGCAGCTGAAAGATTTGCTGCCACCCGGCAGCAAACCCGATGTGATCGATGCTGCCAAACACCTCATCAGCCGCGCCAAGAATGCCGGGTTGTCGCCGGCACAAGCGGCAGAGGCGGCGCGCAGCACGCGTGAGCGCGAAGCCGCCGCGCTGTATGCGCGCTACCAGCAGCGCTTATCGGCATTCAATGCGGTGGATTTTGATGATCTGATTCGGCTGCCGGTGCAGTTGCTGGAAACCGATGACGAGGCCCGCATGGCCTGGCGCGAGCGCATCGGCTATCTGCTGGTGGACGAATGCCAAGACACCAACGATGCGCAATATCGCCTGCTCAAAGCCATTGCTGGTGACGCAGGCCAGTTCACCTGCGTGGGCGACGACGACCAGAGCATTTACGCCTGGCGCGGGGCCAATCCGGATAATCTGCTTTCGCTGGGCACGGATTACCCGGCGCTCAAAATCGTCAAGCTGGAACAAAACTACCGCTGCTCCAACCGCGTGTTGCGCGCCGCCAATGCACTGATTGCCAACAACCCGCACGAGCACCCGAAAACGCTGTGGAGCGATGCCGCCGATGGCGAACGCATCCGCGTATGGGAGTGCCGTGACGCCGCGCACGAGGCCGACAAAGTGGCTGCGGAAATCCAGTTCATCGCACAAAAACACACCGCACCAGACGCGCCGCCACCGTGGGGTGAGATTTGCATTTTGTTTCGCGGCAACCACCAAAGCCGCGCACTGGAAAAAGCCCTGCAACTGCTGCGCATTCCGTATCACCTCAGTGGCGGCACCGCGTTTTTGGACCGCGGCGAAGTCAAGGACGCGTTGGCGTGGCTGCGCCTGCTGGCCAACCCAGACGATGACGCCGCGTTTTTGCGCGCAGTGCAGTCGCCCAATCGCGGCGTGGGTGCGGGCACCTTGGCCAAGCTGGGTGAACTGGCCGCGCACGCGCACGTGCCGCTGGCACGCG
Source organism: uncultured Thermomonas sp. (assembly GCF_937872235.1). Classification (NCBI taxonomy): domain Bacteria; kingdom Pseudomonadati; phylum Pseudomonadota; class Gammaproteobacteria; order Lysobacterales; family Lysobacteraceae; genus Thermomonas; species uncultured Thermomonas sp. The sequence continues at coordinate 24,352 of NZ_CALMPC010000102.1, read as the reverse complement.
CCGCCGAATCGATTACCTTGGCCAAACAATTGCCGGCCCGCGCCGCCAATGCGCTGCAAGGTTTTGCCAGCCTCCTGCACGGGCTGCGCAACGATGCACGCACGTTGCCGCCAGCGGAATTGGTACGCAAGCTCAATGAGCGCTCCGGTCTGCTGGCTGCGCTGCAGGCCAGTTGCAAAGACGAGGCCCAGTTCAAGCTGCGCCGGCGCAATCTGGATGAATTGGCCGACTGGTTTGATGGCCCGAAAACGTCCGGCCCCGGCGAGCTGGCCGCCGCGCTGGCGCTGCTCTCGCATGCAGACAAAGGCGATGTCGGAAATCAGGTGCGGCTGATGTCGATGCATGCCTCGAAGGGGCTGGAGTTCCGCTTTGTGTTCATCGTCGGTGTGGAAGACGGCAACCTGCCGCACGAAGCGAGCCTGGACGAAGGCCGCCTCGATGAAGAACGCCGCTTGTTCTACGTCGGCATCACCCGCGCCAAAGAACGCCTATGGCTGTCGCACGCGAAAGAAGCGCAGCGCTGGGGCGACAAACTGCGCTTGCAACCCAGTCGTTTTCTCGACGAACTCCCTGCCGATGAACTCCAGCGCGACGGTGCCGACCCGGTGGCTGATGCCGCGCAAAAAGCCGAGCGCCGCAGCACCAGCCTGGCCAATATCCGCGCCATGCTGGCGGACTGAAGCAACACTTTCATGTGTGACGAGTAAACTGGCAGCCCGCTGCCCCTGAGCCCTGCCATGCGCCGTGTTTTCACCCTGACCCTGTTCGCTGCTTCACTGGCATTGTCTGCCTGTAAAACTACAGCGCCGTTGGCCGCAACGGTGGCCCCTGTATCCACCACAGAGGCACCAGTAGCGAGTGCCACCAGCAACGCAACTGCGCCCCACGACAACCTCAATGCAGTGCTGTGGATGCAGCGTTCCGCGGAATATGGTGCCGTCACCGAAACCATTTATCGTGCGGCTACCGACCGGCTAGACATAGCGCTCAAGGACAGGCGCTGGGACGCGCTGGTAGCCGATGAGCGCAGTAACGCGAGTACCGGCCTGCCACCTGCGGTGGTGATGGATGTGGATGAGACCGTGCTGGACAACTCGCCTTATCAGGCGCGCCTGATTCAGGACGGCCAGGATTACAGCGATGTGACGTGGGATCTTTGGGTGGCGGAGAAAAAAGCCAAGGCAGTGCCGGGTGTCGTTGCTTTCACGAAGGCCGCCAACGCGCGCGGCATCACCGTTTTGTACATCTCCAATCGCGCAACTCATTTGAAAGAAGCCACCATCGACAACTTGAAGGCTGTCGGTCTTCCAGTGAAAAGCGATGATGTGTTCCTTGGTCTGGGCACATTCGTCCAGGATTGCGAGCAAAACGGCAGCGAAAAAGACTGTCGGCGACGCCTGGCCGGTCAGAAGTACCGCGTGCTGATGCAGTTTGGCGATCAGCTTGGTGATTTCGTGCAGGTCATTGCCAACACGCCCAGTGCCCGTGCCGAATTGGTGAGCCGTTACACCAACTGGTTTGGTGAACGCTGGTTCATGCTGCCCAATCCGAGCTATGGCAGCTGGGAGCCGGCGTTGTTCAACAACGCCTGGGGATTGCCAGCAGGCGAGCGTCGCAACCTCAAGCATGAAGCACTTGATTTTTCCAAATAAAAACAATGACTTAAAATCATTACGTGATGTATTGATTTAATGTTTTATCCAAAGTAGGCTAATGCCATTCCGGTGCACGCCGGAGTGCTGCTACATCCGTATCCATCCCGGCCCTGCCGGCGCTTGAGGAGACCCTGCGCGATCGCCGGTGTCTCCTTTTCTTTGTCCAGTCCTTTGTCCAGGTTGCACCTGGCTTGCGCTTGCGTCATAGCGCACTGGCCCTGACACTCCCCGGATGCCACTCGATTCCGCACGTTCCTGGTACTTCACTGCTGCACACCTGTGCGGGATTGCATTGGTGGCGTGCCTGGTGGCTTGCCAGCCCGAAGGTGGCGGTGGCCAGCGCCCTGTTGCAGGTATTGCCAACAGCGAGGTCGCGGCCTTGCGTCCCGTGGATGCGGTCTATGTGTTGCGTGACCGCCTGTTGGCCCGCGATGGCGCAGGGTTTGCGCGGCTGGCGGTGCCGCCGGCACTGCATGCCGAGTTGGAGCTGGCCTGGCGCACCGGTCGCAGCCGCTGGCCATTGGATGAATTGCCGCTGGATGCCCGTATCCCGCGCATGCTGGCTGCGCTACAAGTCCCCAATGCCGACAAGGCACTGATGGTGACCTTTCGCAGCCAATTTGCCGGGGCCGATGCCGATATCGACCAAGCCATCCGCACCTTGATGGTGTTCGGTGGTCAGTACGTGCAAACCGATCCCGATAGCAGCCAGGCCGAGCACGACCATAGCCACCAAGCCATTGCTGCGATCGGCACATGGGCGCTGCAAGCACCGCTGGCAGACCCCAAACGCGCCCAGCGCTTTTTTTCCGTACTCTCGGCCGCCGCCGTACGCAGCGGCATCGACGGCAAGGCCGGTAACCAGGCATTTGCCACCCTCGGCATGACCCAAAGCCTGAACCGGCTGTCACCCTTTCTCGCCACCTTGCTGGCGCAGTTGCACCAGCAGTACGGGCTGGATATCGACGCCAGCTTGCGCGGCCTGCATGTGAGCCTGACGCAGCAAACCGGCGATCAGGCCCAGCTGCGCTTGCAGTACACCCTGGCCGGGCGCCCCATCGACGCCGTCGTACCGGTAGTCCGCCTTGATGGACACTGGTACCTACGGGATTTTGTGGCGCGGGCGGAAACCTCTGTCGGGCGGACTGCTGGCGCGCTTTAGCACACACTTTGTAACGATTGCGTGAAAACAATCATTACATTTCTGTAACATATGTTAGCCTCCCCCATGTTGCCCAACGTCAGCAACGCAGCACAACACTCTTGAGGGGAGTCCAGAACCATGCAATTCAAAACCAACCGGCTGCGCGACGCAGTCGTCTTCGCACTGATCATTGGCAGCGGAATCGGCGCAGCGCAAGCGCAGAACGCGCCCGCAACCAGCGACAAGGACAGCAAGGCCAAGACCTTGGATACCTTGGTGGTGACCGGTTCGCGCATTCGCCAGGTCGATGTGGAAACCAGCCAGCCGGTAACCTTCATCACCCGCGACGACATCGAGAAGCAGGGCTTCCAATCGGTCGCCGACATCCTGCAAAACATCACCGCCACGGGTGCTCCGCCAATTTCGCGCGCTTCGCCGCTGTCCGCTGGCGAGGCGGCCGGCGGTACTTTCATCAGCCTGCGCAATATCGGTGCCGCGCGCACCTTGGTGCTCCTCAATGGTCGCCGCCTTGGTGTCACCACTGGCGGCTTGGCAGACATCTCCACCATCCCGGCGTCGGCAGTGGAGCGTATCGAAGTACTCAAGGATGGGGCGTCGGCAATCTACGGCTCGGATGCCATCGCCGGTGTGATCAACGTGATTACCCGCCAGAATTTCAATGGCGCCATGGCCAGCGTTTACTACGGCCAGTACGGCGAGGGCGACGGTGCGATCAAGAAGGGCGACGTGGTGTGGGGCATGGGCAATGACCGTGGCTCGATTGTGGTCTCTGGCGAATACCGCAAGGAAGATGGCGTGGGCGCAACCGACCGCTGGTTCACCCAAGACCCGCGCGGCCCGCTGCATCCGACCGATAACTGGACCACGGTGGGTGCCTATGGCGGCTTTGTCACCACCGCGTCCACGCCGATCCCGGGCATTCCTGCCGGGACTCGCGTCATCCTCAAAGCCGGCGGCGACCCACGTAACCCGGCCGATTACATACGCCAAAATGTGGCCACCGGCACCTGTGCAGGGGCAACCACCAGCACCGGTTGTACCCCAGGCAGCATTGCGGACAAGACCAATACCCTGGAGCAAACCGACCTGCGCACACCGCTGGAGTCGAAGTCGCTCAATATCGATGGCAACCTGAAGCTGACTGACGCCATCACCGCCAAGGTGGGCGTGTTGTACAGCAATCGCGTGTCCAACCGCACCGTGGCCGGTTACCCGATGCAGGCCGCTTCGTTCAATACACCGATGTCGGCACAGAGCTACTTCAACCCGACCGGGGCCACCATCAGCAACTGGTGGCGGCGGACGTGGGAAGTGCCGCGGATCTCCGGCTCTGATCTGACCACCTACCGCTTCTCGGCATCGCTGGAAGGCAGCTTCGAAGGCTTCAATGGCATGCCGTGGGATTGGGATGTCAGCTATATGCACAACAGCAACAAATTGCTGCAAAACACCTATGGCAATTTGAATCTGGCCAATGTGCGCAATGCGGTGGGCGCCTCGTTCAAGGATGCCAGCGGCAATGTGGTCTGCGGCACGCCGGGTAATGTGGTCGCTGGCTGCCAAGTCTGGAATCCCTTCCTGGCCTATGGCGTCACCGGTGCGGGCGCGCTGTCTGGCAACCAAGCCTTGCAGAACTACTTGTTCCAAGAAGAACATGCCACTGGCGAGACCACCACCAAGGTATGGGCCGTGAACTTGGCTGGCTCCTTGTTCAGCCTGCCAGCGGGCGAGCTCGGATTTGCGGTGGGTGCCGAATATCGCAATGAATCCGGCAAATTCGTGCCGGATGCCCTTGCAGTGACCGGCGGCTCCACCAATCTGTCGTCTGGCCCCACCCGTGGCGGTTACAACGTCAAGGAGTTCTACGCCGAGCTCTCCGCACCCTTGCTCAAGGATGTGGTCATGGCGAAGGAGCTGACGCTGAACCTGGCGTCGCGCTACTCCAAGTACAACACCTTCGGCAATACCACCAACAGCAAGCTGGGCTTTGTCTGGAAGCCGTTGGATCAGCTGATGTTGCGCGGTACCGTGGCCGAGGGCTTCCGCGCACCAACCATCGCTGACTTGTACGGCGGCAGCTCGGAAACGTTCTCGTTCTTCACCGATCCCTGCGACACCCTGTTTGGCAGCTCGGCGCAGAATGCCACCACCCGTGGCAACTGCACCAATGGTGTCGGTGGCAATGGTGCGCTGGGTGCGCTGGCCGCTACCTACCGTCAGCGCAGTCAGACTGGTCTGGCAGGCTCGCCCAACACGCAGACCCCCATTGCGTTCGTGAGCGGCTCCAACCCATTGCTGCAACCGGAAACGTCCAAGACCAAAACCTTGGGCGCGGTATGGAGTCCGCCGTGGGTTGAAAACCTGAACATGGCGTTGGATTGGTGGAAGATTCGTATCGAAAACACCATCGTGGCCGACAGCCCGGACTTGATCCTCAACGACTGCTATGTGCAGGGGATCGCATCGCGTTGCAATGCTGCTCTGTTCACCCGCGCTGCCGATGGCACCCCGCGCGTGACCTACGGTAGCCGCAATGCGGGCTATCGTCTGGTGGAAGGCTTCGACTTCGACATCAGCTACCGCTGGAGCTGGGCGGCCGTGGGTGACTTCCGGGTGACCTCGAACAGCACCTACACCTCGAAGGACATCCTGATCTCCACCAACGACCCGCGTTATCCGGTGTCCTCGGTGGGGGTGACCAGCACGTTCCGCATCCGTTCGAATGCCAACCTGAGCTGGGAACGCGGGATCTTCGGTGCCAGCTGGATGGTGCGTTATTACTCGTCGATGGCGGAAGGCTGCACCTACTTCGTCCCCGGCCTGAACGATCCGAATCTGGAATGCAACCAGATTCAATACGCACCCACCGGTGGTTTCGTAACCGGCACCACCACGCCGGCCAGCGCCATCCGTCGGCGCAATGTGCATGGCGCCACGGTGTTCAATGACCTGCAATTCCGGGTCAAGTTGCCGTGGGATGCCAACGTCTCGGTGGGCGCCAACAATGCGTTCAACAAGATCGGGCCGACCCTGTACACCCAGCCCAGCGCCAACGTGAACTACTACGGCGGCTTTGACATCGGGCGCTTCTGGTACGTCAAGTACACCCAGAAGTTCTGATCCGGCATTGCAAGGCCGCAAGACCAGGGCCGCCCTTCGGGGTGGCCCTTTTTGTCTGCCTTGAAACGTGACCTCCTCCGCACAAACGCGCCCTGCCGCGACCTCCCATAGCCGCCCCTTGGATGCGCCTCTCGGCCATAATGCGGGGGATGCCAAATCGTCAGCCCCCTCCGCAGGCCAACCTGTTTGACCCGCCCAATACCAACGACCCTGCGTCTGTGGCCGATGCGGCTGCACCGGAGGGCACCCTGCCGCGGGATGCGGCGCCGTTACCGCTGCCTGAATTTCTGACTGCGAAAGCCCCGCCCGCTACGGCCGCGCCGGTAACCGACGACACCGCAACCGCCAAGCCTGCAGCAATAACGGAGGCCTCGCCAACGCTGCCTGCGCCACCACTGCGCACCAGCAAGGTACGCGTGCCGTGGTGGGCACGGGGGCTGGGCGCGGTGCTGGATCCGTGGCTGCAGTTGGATATTGCGGCAGACTCGGTACGTGGCCATGAGGATCAACGCCCGATCTGCTATGTGCTGGAAGACTATGGCCTGTCCAACGCACTGATCTTGCAGCGTGCCTGCCGCGAGGCCGGGCTGCCGCTGCCGTTGCAACCGATCAGCGGTGATCCGCTGGGCCGCAAGCGTGCCTATGTTGCCCTGTCGCGCCGGCATGCCAATGCGTTGGGCCTGTTGCCCGGGGCCGAGCACAAGACCCATTCAGGCTCGCTGGCACGCTTGCTGCAGGCGCACCGAGACAAGCCGGCATTGGACGTGCAACTGGTGCCGGTGTCGATCTTCGTGGGGCAAGCCCCCAAGCGCAGCAGCGGCTGGTTCTCGGTGCTGTTCTCGGAAAACTGGACCTTGGTGGGGCGCTTCCGCCGCTTGCTGGCCATCCTGCTCAATGGGCGCGATACCTTGGTGCAGTTTGCGACACCGATGTCGATTCGCGAATCGCTGGCCGAAGAGCTGCCGCCCGAACGTGCCGTACGCAAGGTGTCGCGTGTCCTGCGTACCCATTTCCGGCGTGTGCGTGAAGTGGTGATTGGTCCGGATTTGTCCACCCGCCGCATGTTGTCCGAGCAAGTGTTATCGGCACCGCTGGTGAAGGACGCCATTGCCGATCAGGCGCGCCGCGACAACAGCAAGCCGGAGGAGGCATGGAAGAAAGCCAATGCCTATTTCTGGGAAATCGCCGCCGACTATTCCAACACCGTGGTGCGCTCGGTCAGCTTTTTGCTGACGCCGGTGTGGAACCGCATCTATCGCGGCGTGCTGGTGCATCACCTGGATAAATTCAAGCAGGAAGCACCGGGCCACGAAGTGGTATACGTGCCCAGCCACCGCAGCCACATGGATTACTTGCTGCTGAGTTATTTGTTGTATTCCCACGGCGTGGTGCCGCCGCATATTTTTGCCGGCATCAATCTCAATTTGCCGGTGGTCGGCAGCATCCTGCGCCGCAGCGGTGCGTTCTTTGCGCGACGCAGTTTCAAGGGTAACGCGCTGTATTCTGCGGTGTTCCGCGAATACATGGCGCAGTTGGTGGCCGGTGGTTATTCCATCGAGTATTTCATCGAGGGCGGGCGTTCACGCACCGGCCGCCTGTTGCAACCCAAGGGCGGCTCACTGGCGATGACGGTGCGCGCCTATCTGCGCCAGCCGACCCGGCCGATGCTGTTTCAGCCGGTGTATATCGGCTATGAAAAACTGATGGAAGGCCGCAGCTATCTGGATGAATTATCCGGCAAGCCGAAAGAAAAAGAATCGATTTGGCAGCTGATCACCGGCATTCCCAAAGTGCTGCGCAGCAATTACGGGCAAGTGGTAGTGAACTTTGGCGAGCGCATCCAATTGGCGGATGTCCTCGCGCAACACGCACCTGACTGGGATGGCCAGCCAGTCGCCGATGACGCAAAGCCGGCATGGTTTGCGCGCGTAGTGGATGCGCTGGCGCAGAAGATTCAGGTCAATGTCAATCGTGCCGCCGACGTCAACCCAATCAATCTGCTGGCATTGGCACTGTTGTCCACGCCCAAGCACGCGATGGGCGAAGCCGACCTGCTGGCGCAGATCGCGCTGTCGAAAACCTTGTTGGCGGACGTGGCGTATTCCGAATGGGTCACGGTAACGCCGCACACCCCGCAGCAAATCATTGCGCATGGCGAAGAAATTGGTCTGATTACCCGCACCCAACACCCACTGGGCGATGTGTTGGGTGTGGAAGGCGACCAAGCGGTGCTGTTGTCGTATTTCCGCAACAATGTGCTGCACCTGTTCACCGCCTCGTCGTGGATTGCGGTGTGCTTCCAGAACAACCGGCGCATGGGGCGGCGGCAATTGCAGCAAATCGGACGCAGCCTGTATCCGTTCTTGCAGGCCGAGCTGTTTTTGCCGTGGGATGCCGACACCTTTGCACAGCGCATCGACCGCACCATCGAGGTGTTCATCCACGAAGGCCTGCTGGAGCAAGTCAGCGAGGACGATGGCGGCATCTTGCAGCGCAATGCCGGTCAAAGTGACGAAGTGTTCCGCCTGCGCGCGCTCGGCCACACCTTGCAGCAAGCGTTCGAGCGCTATTACATCGCCATCAGCGTGCTGGTGAAAAACGGCCCCGGCGTGCTGGGTGCTGGCGAGCTGGAAAGCATGTGCCAGCTTGCCGCACAACGGCTATCGCTGCTGTACGCGCCGGCTGCACCCGAGTTCTTCGATAAAGCGCTGTTCCGCAGCTTCATCCAGCAACTGCGTGAGCTGAAACTGGTGTGGCCAAACCCCGACAGCAGCAAGTTGATGTTCGATGAGCGTCTCAACGCCTGGGCCAAGGATGCGCGCGTGGTGCTGGGCCGCGAATTACGCCACACCATCGAAAAAATCAGCCCGGATACAGGGCGAACGACTGGCGAACAGCCCGCATTGGCGGACGCCAGCCAAGCCAATATCGACGCCTGATGCAGACACAGACGGGGCCGAAGCCCCGTCATTGAACAGTGCCTGGAACAATGCAAAATCAGGGGGTGCCCCAGCAAGTGCGGGTGCCATCGTCACGCACCGCACAGCTTTGGTAGTACGACGCGCTGACATGTACAAAGCGCCCTGCCGGAGGTGACGCCTGGCCGTGGGAGTTGTCGCCCCAGCAGGCCAGCTCGCCGTTGTCGCGAATCGCACAGGCATGATCCTCGCCGGTTGCCAACGCCTTGAAGTAACCGGTGGGTACCGGCGTAGTGGTCATGGGCCCACCCCAGCAAACCACGCTGCCAGTGGAGCGCAGGCCGCAGCTGAACTGGCTGCCCTCGCCAATCGCCAACCAGCCACTCCCCGGAACATTGAGGGCGCCGCTGCCGTTGTTGCCCCAGCAACGTGCGCTGCCGTCATTGACGATGCCGCAGCCGTGGAAGCTGCCACGGCCGAGCTGGCGGTAGTAGGCACCGATGCCGATGGGCAGAATCGCAGGCATGTTTTGTCCGCTATTGTTCCAGCCCCAGCAGCCGAATCCTCCGTTCCCGCTCAGCGCACAGCCACCCAAACTTCCCACCCGCATGTCGGCATATTGACCAGTGGGCGGGCTAGCGCGGTTGCTGTCATTGAACCCCCAGCATGACAGCGCACCGGCCGCCGAGCGTGCACAGCTGTAGCCACCGCCGGCGCCAACATCGGCATAGCTACCGGCCGGTGGCGTTGCTTCACCGGAGCTGTTGGAGCCCGAGCACACCAGGCTGCCATCGGCACCCAGATCACAGGCATGCGTGGCACCGGCGGCAACGGTTCCCATCCCGAAGACTCCCTTCGGGGCAGTCGCCTGGCCCTTGTCGTTCCTGCCCCAGCACACAACGCGACCACCGGCGGTCAGTGCGCACGCATGGTAATAACCTGCGGTGAGTGCAACATAGGTGTTTACCCTGCTGATCGGCGGTGAAGCCTGGCCGAAGGTGTTATCGCCGCCACACACGATGCGTCCGTTGAGCGTCAACCCACAGGTGAAGTTCACGCCGGCTGCCAACGCCGTATAGACCTGGCCGGAAGGCAAATTGTTGTTCTGATTATTACCCCAGCAAAGCGCCGTGCCGTTCGCGCGCAGGCCGCAATTGTGATAGTAGCCCGATGTAATTGCGGTAAACCGTTCATTGGCGGGAACGTCGAGACTGCCTGCCAAATTGTCACCCCAGCAAGTCGCAACGCCCGCTGCAGTCAATGCGCATGAGTGTGCCCAGCCGGCCGTCACTGCGGCAAATGCAGCCTTGTTTGGTGGCGTTGCTTCGCCATGGCTATTGCTTCCCCAGCACAGCACGGTGCCATTGGAGCGCAAGCCGCAGGCATGGTCGCCGCCGGCCGCAATGGTGGTGAATGTTGCGCCTGCGGGAACCGCTTGTACGCTGCTGCTTCCACCCCAGCATTCGACGCTGCCATCAGAATGCAGGCCGCAGCCGAAGTTCTCACCCATCGTCACGGCAGTGAAGTTCCCCCGTGGGGGGGGCAGGGTTCCAAACCAATTATTGCCCCAGCACTGCGCCGCAGCCCGTTCATTCAGTGCGCACGTTGCGTCGCTGCCTGCCGCCAACGCCACCACCCGCCCGCGCCCGTCCGCAATGGCTCCGGCACTGGTTTGCGCCATCACCCCGCCAGAGCATAGCCCTGCAACCGTCAGAATCAGCCCGAACACGCTTGTGCGTGCCCGCCACACGTTTGCGCCCACGTTCATCACGCCATCCTCGTTGCCGACCCAGTGCCGGCTTCAACACAGTTATCGAGGTCTGGCGGTGAAAGCGGACAGCCGGTCACTCACACCGACAAGTGCTCGATCGCCGCCACGCTGCCCAAGCGTGCCGCGAGGCGCTGCAGCAGGGCCAAACGATTGGCGCGGATGGCGGGGTCTTCGGCATTGACCATCACCGCATCGAAGAACGCATCCACCGGTGCGCGCAGTTGCGCCAGCCGGGTCAGCACCGTCACGTAGTCGCCCTGCGCCAGCGCCAAGCCAGTATCGGCGTAGGCGGCCTCCACCGCTTCGGCCAGCGCCAGTTCGGCCGGTTCCTTGAGCAGCGCCGCGTCTTCCATCTGCGGAATCGCGATGTCGGCTTTTTTCAGGATATTGCCGATGCGTTTGTTGGCGGCGGCCAGTGCGCCGGCTTCCGGCAATTGCGCGAAGACACCGATCGCATCCACACGGCGGGCGAAGTCGGCCAGCGAGGCGGGCTTGCCTTCGGCCACCGCCGTGAAGTGCGCGGCCGGCACGCCGCGATCGGCGAAGTAGCCGCGCAGGCGGTCGAGGATGAAGTCGTAGAGTTCATGTGCATCGGCCTGCACGCCCTTGCCGGCCAACTGATTGTTGGCGGCAACCAGCAGCGCTTGCAGGTTCAGCTCGAACCCGGACTCGATGATGGTGCGCGCCAGCCCCAGCGCGTTGCGGCGCAGCGCGAACGGGTCCTTGTTGCCGGTCGGCTTCAGGCCCGCGGCAAAGCCACCGGCCAAGGTGTCCAACCGCTCCGCAATCGCCAGCACCTTGCCCAGCGTTGATGCCGCGATGTCGTCGGCGGCGAAGCGCGGGCGGTAGCCTTCGTCGATGGCCAACGCCACCTCGGACGTTTCGCCCGCACGTTGCGCGTAGTAGCGCCCGGCAATGCCCTGCAATTCCGGGAACTCATTCACCATGCGCGATTGCAAATCGTTTTTTGCCAACTGCGCTGCGCGCTGCGCCTGCACGGGGTCGGCACCCACTTGCGCCGCGATGGTTTCGGCCAGTGCCGCCACGCGCGCCACCTTGTCGGCCACGCTGCCGAGTTTGGCCTGATAGGTGACGGTGTTCAGGCCATCGCCCATCGCCGCCAGGCCTTGCTTCAAATCTTCATCGAAGAAGAATTTGGCATCGGCAAAGCGCGGGCGAATCACGCGCTCATAGCCTTTGCGGATTTCCGCAGGCGCTTTCGATTCGATATTGGCAATGCCGATGAAGTGCTCGGTCAGCCGGCCCTGCGCATCCAGCACCGGGAAGAACTTCTGGTTGCTCTCCATGGTTTCGATCAGCGCTTCCTGCGGCACACTCAGGAACTCGCGCTCGAATGCGCAAGCCACTGCCACCGGCCATTCGTTGAGGCACACCACCTGCTGCAAATTGTCGTCGGTGATGCGCGCACTGCCACCGGCGGTGTTGGCGGCAGCTTCGACTTCCGCCAGCACACGGTTGCGGCGCTCGTCCGGGTCCACCAATACATGCGCGGCGCGCAAGGCGTCGATGTAGTCGCCGGGGCGGGCAATCCACACCGCGCCTTCGTGCATGAAGCGATGACCACGGCTCATGCGGCCCGCGCTGATGCCCAGCACCGCGACGTCCACGATCTCATCGCCCAGCAGCGCCACCAGCCAATGCAGCGGCCGCGCAAACCCGTAGCTGTGCGCGCCCCAGCGCATCGGCTTGGGGATCGGCATCGCCGCCATCGCCTCGGCCAGCACGTCTTGCAACAGCGCACGGGTGGCCGCGCCGGCCGTGGTGGCGCGATGCACGAAGCGCTCGCCCTTGCTGTCGGTGGTTTTTTCCAGCGCCGTCCAGTCCACTCCGGCCTTGGCGGCAAAGCCCTGCAATGCCTTGGTCGGCTGGCCGTCGGCATCCAGCGCGATGTTCAGATACGGGCCCAACACTTCCGACGTTTGCGGCGGCTGCTGAGTGGCCACACCCGGCAGCAACACGGCCAGACGGCGCGGCGAATACAGCGGCTTGGCCAGTGTGCGGTCAATGCTGATACCGCGCTTGTCCAGCGCGGCGACCACGCCATCGAACAACGCCTGCGCCAAACCGGGCAGTGCCTTGACCGGAAGTTCTTCGGTGCCCAGTTCGATCAATAACGGCTGCATGCTCATGCCGTGGCCTCCGTGCTGGCAGTGGCTTTCTTCAACCCCGGAAACCCCAGCTTTTCACGCTGGGCGAAATAACTTTCAGCCACCGCCTGCGCCAGTTTGCGCACACGCAGGATGTAGCGCTGGCGTTCGGTGACCGAGATCGCGCGGCGCGCATCCAGCAGGTTGAAACTGTGGCTGGCCTTGGTCACTTGCTCATACGCCGGCAGTGGCAAGCCGGCCTCGACCAGCTTCAGCGCTTCCGCTTCGCAGGCATCGAAGCGGTGGAACATTTCTTCGACATTGGCGTGTTCAAAGTTGTAGGCGCTCTGTTCCACTTCGTTCTGGTGATAGACATCGCCATAACTCACTGGCGCACCGTCTGGGCCATATGTCCACACCAGGTCATAGACGTTGTCGCAGTTTTGCAAATACATGCACAGTCGTTCCAGCCCGTAGGTGATTTCCCCCAGTACCGGCCGGCATTCCAGGCCGCCGGCTTGCTGGAAGTAGGTGAACTGGGTCACTTCCATGCCGTTCAGCCACACTTCCCAACCCAGGCCCCACGCACCCAGCGTGGGCGATTCCCAGTTGTCTTCGACCAAGCGCAAATCGTGCACCAGCGGATCGATACCCAACTGTTTGAGCGAATCGAAATACAGCTCGACGATATTGTCGGGCGAGGGCTTCAGCGCCACCTGGTACTGGTAATAGCGCTGCAAGCGGTTGGGGTTTTCGCCATAACGGCCGTCGGTGGGGCGACGGCTGGGCTGCACGTAGGCGGCGTTCCACGGCTCCGGGCCGATCGAACGCAGGAAGGTGGCCGGGTGGAAGGTGCCGGCCCCCACTTCCAGGTCGAGTGGCTGGATCAGCACGCAGCCCTGCTCGGCCCAATAGGCGTTGAGGCGGGTGATGAGTGCTTGGAAGGTGATGGAAACGCGATGGGCAGTCATGTTGACCAGGTGCAACGGTGTGGCCAAGTAGTATAAATGCGCACACGCACCCACCTTGCGCTTTCCTGCCTATGCAACCGTTCCTGATTCTTGAAACCGGGCAACCCACGCCGTCGATGCGCCGTTATGGCAGCTTTGCACACTGGATCCGGGTGGCTGCCGGGCTGGCGCGGGATGCGGCGGTGGTGGTGGATGTGGAAGCCGGTCAAGCCTTGCCCACCCGCGCAGGCTTTGCCGGGGTGATTGTCACCGGTTCGGCGGCGATGGTGACCGAGCACCGTGACTGGAGCGAGCGCAGCGCCACCTGGCTGCACGAAGCCGCACACGCGGGGCTACCGCTATTGGGCATCTGCTACGGCCACCAATTGCTCGCGCATGCGCTGGGCGGGCAGGTAGGCAACAACCCAAATGGGCGGGAAATGGGCACGGTCGGCATCGACCTGCACCCGCAGGCGCACACCGACCCCTTGTTTGCTGGCCTGCCGGCGTGTTTTCCGGCACAAGCCACGCACCTGCAAAGCGTGCTGCAAGCCCCCGCTGGCGCCACCGTGTTGGCGCGCAATGCGCACGATGCCTGCCATGCGTTCCGCTGGGGCGAGCAAGTGTGGGGGCTGCAATTTCATCCCGAATTCAGCACCACCCATATGCGCGGCTATATCCATGCACGGCAGGACGCATTGACGCACGAAGGCCGTGATGCCAAGCAGCTGGCGCACGCGGTCAGTGCCGCCCCGCTGGCACGCAAAATCCTGCGCAGATTTGTCCGTCACGCGCGGCGTTGACGCGCACTCCGGTATCCTGTGCGCATCTTCTCGAGGCGCAGCATGGACATTCGCAGGTTGCCGGCCAGTCAGGGCTTGGTGTGGTTTCGGCAGGCAATTGATTTGGGTGCAAAAAATCCGCGCGCGGTGTTCGGGGCGGCGTTGTTGGCGATTGCCTCGTTATATACCGCGGCGTTGCTGATGGTCTTGGTCTTGGCCACGCTGATGCTGGGTGGCAAGGCGATTGGCAGCAACCCGGACTTGGGCGTGGTGATGGCGGTGGCATTGCCGTTGACGCTGGTGATCATGGTGTTGGTGCCGGTGCTGCTGGGTGGCCTGATGCATGTCATCCGTGAAACCGAAGCTGGCCGGTTGGTGCGCGCTCGTGATGTGTTTGTCCCGCTGCGCAGCGCGCAGGGGCGGCGTTTGGCGTGGCTGGGGTTGGTACAAGTGGTACTGGCGGTCATCGGCGGGCTGTTGATGATGGCGATTGCCGGTGGCGATTACTGGCACGACTACATGCAAGCCATGCAATCGGTGATGCAAGGCGCGGCACCGGTGTTGCCGGAGCCGCAGCATCCTGGCTTGCTGTTTTTGGTGCAGATGGCGTTCAACTACTTCAGCTATGCGCTGATGCTGTTTTCGATTCCGCTGATGCTGTTTTCCGGCTGCAATGTAAGCACGGCTCTGCGCCATGCACTGCGCGCATCGGTAATCAACCTGAGCGCGAATTTGCTGGTGGGCGTACTGTTCTTGGGTGCGTTGATGCTGGCTGCATTTGTGGTGCTGCTGGTGGCCGGCTTGCTGGGTGTGATCGGCAATCTGATTCACGCGGTGGTGGGTAGCTTGCTGATGATGTTGGCGATGGTGGGGTTTGCCGCGGTGGTACTGGTCCTGCTGGCGGGTGCCAGTTATCTGGCATGGCGCGATACCTTCAGTGATGCCGCGTCATCGCCGCCGGTCACGCACATTCACGGCTTCGAGGCCTGAGGCACTTACATCCCGCCAAGCGCGCCATCCAGCGCCGCCTGCATGGCACTTTGCATCCACGAGAACAGCCATAGGCAGGCGAACAAGCCTGCAGCCAGCTGCGCCCATAACCATGCTTTGGCCCAAGCGGGCAGCCCTGGTGAGTCTGCCAGTACACGCGTCCGGCTGAGGCGATCATGCAGCGCCAAATACGGCGCAAATGCAGCCAGCGCATGCCCAAGATTGAGGCTGATCCAGCTCAACCCGGCTGCCAAAAATCGCTGCATCGCGGTGCCCAGTGTCATTGCACCGCCGTCCACGCGCACTACCTGCAAGCCCAGCACGCGCTTGCCGGGCGTGGCTTGCCAATGCGAGCGTTCAAACCCGAGCGAATACACGCAGGCTAGCAGCGCATACAGCGCCGGTGGCAGCAGCAAGAGGGTGAAGAGCGCCGATTCGAGGCGGTCAATATCGGCCAGCAGGTGCGGATCGGACAGGCTTGCCAGCGCCATTGCCAGCGGGGTCTGTCCCTGCGCCAACGCGCTCTCCATCAGCTGGCCCATGCTTGCCGACAGTTGCCTGAAACTGGCAAGCGCTTCGCTCATGGCCCGTTGCAGGGGCGCGGCACCCAACAGCGCGATCCATGGCAACAGGCAAACGGCATCCAGCGACCACGCCGCATAGCGCATCCAGAACCGCGCAGGGGCGGGCTCAGGCAGAGGCACCATCGGCCTGCTTGCGCGGCGTCACGAATTTCGCCGCAATAATCCCGGCCTCGTACAACAGGCACATCGGGATCGCCAACATCAACTGGCTGACCACATCCGGTGGGGTCAATACGGCAGCCACGATAAAAATCCCGACGATGGCGTAACCACGACCTTCGCGCAGCTGCTCGGGTGTAACCCAGCCCAGCAGCGCCAAAATGACCAAGGCCACCGGCAATTCAAAGGCCAGGCCAAACGCCAAAAACAGCACCAGCACGAAATCCAGATAGGACGTGATATCGGTCATCATCGCCACCCCTGCTGGGGTGACCCGGGCCAAAAATCCAAACACCATCGGCAGCACGAGGTAATAGGCAAACGCGCAGCCGGCATAGAACAACAGCAATGCCGAGGACAACAACGGCAGCGCCAGGCGTTTTTCCCGCTTGTACAGCCCGGGTGCCACAAACGCCCATGCCTGATACAGCAGCCACGGCATCGACACCAGCAAAGCCACGAAGAACGCCAATTTCATTGGCGCAAAAAAGGGTGAGGCCACTTGGGTGGCGATCAACTGCCCGCCTTTGGGCAACTTGGCCAATAACGGTTGTGCCAAATAGCCATACAGCTTGTTGGCAAACGGCAGCAGGCCGGCCAGCACCACCAGCAGGCCAATACTGCCGCGCAGCAAGCGCAGGCGCAGCTCCAGCAGATGCGCAATCAGCGGTCGTTCGATATCGCTCCGGGCATCAGTCATCGTACTTGCCGGTGTCAGTGCGGGTGGCCGGGCCGGTGCTGGCCGGTACGTGCATGTGCTCAATGCCAGCTTCGCCGGTGTGCTCGCTCAGTTCCTGCAAGTGCGAGTGGGCGTCGTGCAGGCTGTCTTGCAACTGGCTGCGGGTATCAACCAATACCTGCCGGCCTTCTTGCAAGCTGCGTTTGAGTTCTTCACTGGCCAGTTCCTGCTCCAGCTCGGTACGCACCGAATGCCATTGCGCACGCGCACGGCGCACCCACAGACCGGCAAAGCGCGCCGCCTTGGGCAGGCGTTCGGGGCCCAGCACGACCAAGGCCACCAAGGCCACCACCAGCATTTCGCCTAGCGAAAAATCGAACATGCGCGTGCTGCGGGATTACTGCGCGGCGTTGTCGTGCTGCTTCTGTTCGGCCGATGCTGCCGACTTGTCTTCGCCTAGCCGTGCCTGCGGCTTGTCGCTATCGCCGTTCATGCCTTTCTTGAATTCGTTGACCGCATTGCCAAGATCGCGGGCGCCGGAGGTGAGCTTCTTGGTGCCAAACACCAATATCACGATGGCGAGCACGATCAACCAATGCCAAATGCTTAAACCGCCCATGATTGCGTGCCTTTGTTGAAATGGAGAATTCGAATGTTACCCGGACAACGCGCATACCCCAGTGCGCGTTGACCAGGATGTGACGATATTAGGGTTTGACCGCCGGCGCTGCCGAAGGTTGCGTGGCCGGTAGCGGGCTGGTGGTGGCGGGGGTGTGGCTATCCAGCGGCTGTACCGTGGCGGCACCAGGCTCGGCCACTGGAGCCGGTGGCGGGTTGGCGCGCTGGCGTGCATAGCGGGCGGCGGCGGTGGCTTCTTCCAAGGTGTCACGGAAGTGGGCCAATGTGGCGGAAGCGGCTTGCGGCGCACGGCCCTCGAAAATCATTCGCGGCGTGCTGCCTTCGCCATACGCGGTGCTATTGGCACCGTTATCGATCTGCAAGACCGCGCCATCCAGCGCAACGCCGGCAAACAGCCCGCGCGCGCGCGACCACGACCAGATTTCCGCCTTCATTGCGCCGTCGGTGGCGGCGGCGGCATTGCGGCCCACTGGGCCTGCGGCCACCCCGGCATCGGCACCCAAGGTGAATTTGCCATTGACGATATTGTCCAGCCCACGCTCACTGCGGAACACCAAAATCACATCGGCCGACTGCACCCCGGCCTGCAGGCCAAAACTGGCCCCGGTCAGTTTGACGAACACCGGGTTGGACCAGGTACCGTTGGCGGTTTTCACCGACATCAGGCCCAGTCCGCGGCGGCCGCCCAACATGAAGCCGGCCTTGATGGTATCGGGCACCACCACAATACCCTTGGCCTCATCCAACAGGCGGTCGGGGATGGAGGATTCGGGAATGGCCTGAATCTGCTTGACCACGCGTACGGCATCGTCAGCACGGGCGTCTTCGCGGGTGCCTGCGGCAACGCTGCCTGCAGCAATCAGAACGGCTAGGGCAAGGCTCAAACGGCGCGGGGTGGCGGGCATCGTGCTCTCCGTGGCGGCAGTGGGGGAAGGTTGCATCGTGGCGCGGCCGCCATGAATCAATGATAAGTCGGGACGACACCGTCTGCGGCGCATGCGATCCTATACGGATGCGCGATCAAACCTCCATGCCGACCCTGCTGCTGGTCAACCTCGGCACCCCTTCCGCACCCACGGCCCAAGCGGTGACGACGTATCTGGATGAATTCCTGTCCGATCGCCGGGTGGTGCAGTTGCCGCGCTGGCTGTGGCGGCCCTTGCTGCGCAAGCTCATCCTGCCCCGACGCAGCCCGGTGGTGGCGCACAAGTATGCCGAGATTTGGCTGCCCGGGGGGTCGCCGCTGGCGGTCTATACCGAGCAATTGGCCCACGCGGTGCAACAACGCTTGCCACAGTGGAAGGTGGTGCATGCGATGCGTTATGGCGCGCCAGCACTGGCTGATACGTTGCAACAACTGCAGGCCGAAGGCACATCCCAGCTGCGTGTGTTGCCGCTGTATCCGCAGTATTCCACCACCACCACTGCCAGCGTGGCCGATGCCATCGCCATGCACGCACGCGGCATGCAGGTGCAAATGCTGCATGACTACCATGCCGATGCGGGCTGGGCGCAGGCGATTGCAGCGTCGATTCGTGCGCATTGGGCAGCCCATGGCCGCGCCGAAAAATTGGTGTTGTCGTTTCATGGCATTCCGCAGCGGTTGGTGAACCAGGGCGATCCATATGCGGCCCATTGCGAGGGCAGCGCTACCGCAATTGCCAGTGCATTGGGGCTGCCGCGTACCGAGCTGCTGCTGACCTATCAATCCCGCTTTGGCCGCGAACGCTGGCTGCAGCCCTATACCTTGCCAACGCTGGAAGCACTTGCGCGCAATGGGGTAAAAAACGTGGATGTGGTCTGCCCCGGGTTTGCGGTGGATTGTCTGGAGACGCTGGAAGAAATCTCGATGCAAAATGCAGGTGCCTTCACCACTGCCGGTGGCCAAGCACTGCGCTATATCCCGTGCCTCAATGCCAGTGCCGCGCATGCCGAAGCGTTGGCGGCACTGGCCATCTCCGATTCGGGTTGGGCGTGATGCGCGAAGTCTTTTTCGATACCCCGCAAGGGCGCCTCAGCGCGCTGCGCAACCATGGGCACGGCAGGCCAGTGCTGGCCCTGCATGGCTGGCTGGATAATGCGGCCAGTTTTTTGCCGATGGCCGAATATCTGCAAGGTTTGGATCTGGTGGCACTGGATCTGCCCGGGCATGGCCACAGCCTGCACTTGCCCGTGGGCGGCGATTACAACTTCAACACTGCCATGATGGTGGTATTGGATGTGGCCGACGCACTTGGCTGGCAACAGTTTGATTTGCTGGGGCATTCGATGGGGGCTGGAATTGCCAGCCTGCTGGCGGCCGCCTGCCCCGAGCGGATTCGGCGCTTGGCGGTCATCGAGATGCTGGGCGCACTCAGCGAAGCACCGCAGCACACCGCCAAGCGCATGCGCGAAGCGCTGGCTGCCCAGCGCCAACGACAGTCACGCGGGTTGCGTGTGTTTCCCGATATCGATACCGCCGTGCAAGCGCGCCTGCATGCCAGCCGGGTACCAGGCAGTGGGCTGGATGCTGCCTTGCTGCGGCTGTTGGTCGAGCGCGGCGTGCGCGCAGTGGATGGGGGCTACGTTTGGAGCAGCGATTCGCGCCTGACCCAGCCCAGCCTGACCCGCATGACCTGCGAACAGGTGGACGATGTACTGGACGCCATCACCTGCCCCACATTGGCAATCTTCGCCACGCCCGCCCAGCCGTATCTTCCCGATGCCGAGCGGCAACGCCGTGTGCAGCGTTTGGCTCAGGGCCAGCTGTTGCTGTTGCCTGGTGGTCACCACCTGCATATGCAACAGCCAGCACACATCGCCGGCGCCGTGCACGCGTTCCTGCAGGGCTGACGCTGACTCAGCTTATTCGGCGGTGCCGGTGCGTATTGCCAATTGGGTGCCGCCATCATCGGCCTTGCCCAATTGATAGAAGGCTTGCCGCTTGTCCTTGCTGAACGCCAAGGTTGCGCCATCGCCGGTTTGCATCGCCACATCGCGCTTCCAGCCACCGGCTTGCATGCCCTTGTCGGTATCGGCATATACCGTGTTCAAGGCCTGCGTGGTGGACAAATTGACCATCTGCATGCCAGCCATATCCACCACGCTGGCCACTTTGTGATTGCTTGGCAAGATAATATCGGCGGGGAAGCTGGCCGGCAGCGTCACATTGCCGCCTGCATCAGCTGCAGTGACATTGACATCACCCTTTTCCGTCTTGATGGTCATCTTGTTGCCGTCTTTATCCATCTTCACCCCGGTGGCGTGTTCGATGGCGGCTTCAGTGGCCTTTTCAGCCGCTTTCTTGCAGGCAGGTAGCGCCATCACGCTGGCGATGACCAGCAGGCAAGGCAAGTAGCGAATGGAATTATTCATGGTATGCATTCCCCAAGATGCAGTGGCGTCTGTCATAGGGAACGCAGAGTGCACGTTTACCCGGCCAGCAACTGTCGCAGCCGACCTTTCAAGGCGCGACCTTCGCTGCGCAAATAGGCGCGTTCATCCCGCCACTGCGGGAAGCGTGCCCCCACGGCCTGCCAGAACTGCGGTGAATGATTGGCATGCAGCAGGTGGCAAAGTTCATGCACGACTACATATTCGAACGCAGACGGGCGTGCCAGCAGCAGGGCCAGATCCAGTGACAACGTGGCATCCGGGGCCAGCGAGCCCCACAACGTGCTGGGGCGCTTGAACACGATGCGTCGCGGCTGGCGCGGCAACTCGGGCAAGTAACGCGGCAACCAACGCCCCAGATCCGCCCGGCCCTGGGCTTCGTAAAAATCCCGCAGCGCACGCTGCAACGCGGCGGAGCCGGCCTGCGTCGACGCCTGACAACGCAGCGTGCCGGCGGCATCCAGTTGCACGCGGGTTACCCGCCCCAGTGCCCAATGCAAGGGCAGCTCGACCCCGCGCAACGGTAAGGTGGTGGTGACATCGCGACGCAGTGCCTCGCCGTAGGTGCAGGCATGCAGATGCAATTGCTGCGTCAGCCAGGCGTGGTGTTGCTGCAAAAAAGCATCGCCTTCCCGCAGGGTGGCGCGTAGCGGCAGGGTCAAACGCACGCCGCGCTCATCCACCGCCAGCTTGATCCGCTTGGCGCGCGGATCGCGCACGCGCAGCACCTCAATCGCAGCGCCACCGGCCAGGGTGACGGCAAGCATGTCGCGCTGGATGGCAGGCGGCGCGCGGGTGCTGCGCAGCGGTTGGAGTAAACGGAGCAGGGAGACCATGCACGCAGTGTAAGCAAGGCCACGCAGGCGTGCATGCGCGCAGAAGCGGCCTACACTGGCGACATGCTTGCCTTACTTCAACGTGTCACCGAAGCCGCCGTGCGCGTGGATGATGCCGTGGTGGGCGCGATTGGGCCGGGCTTGCTGGCACTGGTGGCGATCGAACCGGGGGATACCGAAGCGCAACTGCATCGGCTCGCCCAGCGCATGCTTGGTTATCGCATTTTCGAAGATGATGCCGGCAAGATGAATAGATCTTTGCCGGATATCGGCGGGAAATTGCTGTTGGTCAGTCAGTTCACCCTGGCCGCCGATACCCGCAGCGGCATGAGACCCAGCTTCACCACGGCCGCACCGCCGGCGGAGGCTGAACAGCGCTTTACCCAATTGCTGACCATTTGCCGGCAATTGCACCCGCCGGGGGTGGAAACCGGGAGGTTTGGTGCCCATATGGTGATCAGTCTGGTCAATGACGGGCCGGCAACCTTCCTGCTCCGCCCCTGACATCCCCCGACCACGCCGCCAGACCACGTTCAAGCGTACGCCTCCGCTGCGCAGTATAATGCTTGGTTCTCTTTGCTGCGTTACGCGCAAACCCTCACGACACGGTACCCGCCCATGGCCAACGAACGGCAGACAGCTCCGCAATCCGACATCAAGATCCTGATCAGCAAGGGTCTGGAACAGGGCTATCTGACTTATGCCGAAGTCAATGATCACCTGCCTGACGACATGGTCGATCCGGAGCAGATCGAAGACATCATCGGCATGATCAATGGCATGGGCATCGAGGTGCACGAAGCTGCGCCTGATGTCGAAACCATGTTGCTGGCCGGCCAGCAAGTGGGTGGCCGCGAAGTCGATGAAACCGCCGCCGAGGAAGCCGCTGCCGCGCTGACCTCGCTGGATGCCGAGGGTGGCCGCACCACCGACCCGGTGCGCATGTACATGCGCGAAATGGGCACGGTGGACTTGCTCACCCGCGAAGGCGAAATCGCGATTGCCAAGCGCATCGAAGAAGGCTTGTCGCAAATGAATGCCGCGCTGGCCAGCTTCCCGCTGTCGCCGCAGATGCTGCTGGAAGATTACGCGCTGCACAAGGCCGGCAAAAAGCGTTTGGCCGAAATTGTGGTCGGCTTCAATGATGGAGAGCCCGAGCCGGAAGTGGTACCGGTGGTGGACGAGGCCGATACCGAAATCGATGAAGACGAGGACACTGCCGACGGCGAAGCCGACGAGCCGGCACCCACCGGGCCAGATCCGGCGGAAGTGGCGGCACGCATGGAGGTCATGGCGGCGGCACATGCGCGCTTCCTGAAAGCGGTGGCCAAGGGCGGCCCCGAATCCAAGCCGGCACTAAAGGCGCGCGAAGAAATGGCCGAGGTGTTCGTCACCTTCAAGCTGCCGTTGCCATTGACCGATGTGCTGGTCAAGCAATTGCGCGATGTGGTCAATCAGGTCAAAGAACACGAGCGCCGCATCCTTGACATGGCCACCCGCGTGGCAAAAATGCCGCGCAAGGATTTCATCAAGGCCTGGGAAGGCAACCAAACCAATCTGGAATGGGTGGATGAGTTGCTCAAGCGCAAGCAGAAGTGGGGTTCGGCCCTGCGCGATGTGCGCGAAAAAATCATCAGCGAGCAAGAAGCCACCATTCAGATTGAAAAGACCATGCAGGTGACCCTGGTCGATCTCAAGGAGATCAACCGCGCTCTTTCTTACGGTGAAGCCAAGGCACGCAAAGCCAAGAAGGAAATGGTGGAAGCCAACCTGCGCCTGGTGATTTCGATTGCCAAGAAATACACCAACCGTGGCCTGCAATTTCTTGATTTGATCCAGGAAGGCAACATCGGCCTGATGAAGGCGGTGGACAAGTTCGAGCATCGTCGCGGCTTCAAGTTCTCGACCTATGCCACATGGTGGATTCGCCAGGCCATCACCCGCTCGATCGCCGACCAGGCGCGCACCATCCGCATCCCGGTGCACATGATCGAGACCATCAACAAGCTCAACCGCATCAGCCGCCAGATGCTCCAGCAATATGGCCGCGAGGCGACGCCGGAAGAGTTGGCGAAAGAAATGGACATGCCCGAGGACAAGATCCGCAAGGTCATGAAGATCGCCAAAGAACCCATTTCGATGGAAACCCCGATCGGTGACGATGAAGATTCCCACTTAGGTGATTTCATCGAAGACACCAATGTGATGTCGCCGGTGGAAGCCACCACCGACATCAACCTGATCGAAACCGTGCGCGACGTATTGGCCGGCCTGACCCCACGCGAAGCCAAAGTGCTGCGCATGCGCTTTGGTATCGACATGAACACCGACCACACCCTGGAAGAAGTGGGCAAACAGTTCGACGTGACGCGCGAGCGCATCCGCCAGATCGAAGCCAAAGCCCTGCGCAAACTGCGCCACCCCAGCCGCTCTGAAACCCTGCGCAGCTTCCTCGATATTGATTGAAGTTGCACAGTTGCGACACAGAAACCCGCCGTAATTGGCGGGTTTTTACTTGCCACGGTTACAATTTGCGCCACGGGCCTATAGCTCAATGGTTAGAGCAGAAGACTCATAATCTTTTGGTTCCAGGTTCGAGTCCTGGTGGGCCCAGTTCGACGCGT
>NZ_CALMPC010000101.1:0-4735 GCF_937872235.1 uncultured Thermomonas sp. | reverse complement strand
GCACGACCTTGCCAAGGTCGGGGTCGAGGGTTCGAGTCCCTTTTCCCGCTCCAGTGGTCTGAAGCCTCGCTCACGCGGGGCTTTGTTTTTTCGGTCGATTGGACCTGCCATGACGTAAGCTTGCACCCATGCCTGGGTGGCGAAATCGGTAGACGCACCGGACTTAAAATCCGTCGGTCGCAAGACCATGAGGGTTCGAGTCCCTCCCCAGGCACCATTGCAGCCACGCATTTGGAGGTGCCATGTCGCGCTATACCGCTTATGCCGCCAGCATTGCGCTGGCTTTCGGCGCGTTGGCACTGGCGCAGTGGCACCCGCATGCGTGGTGGGCGGTAGCAGTGTTTGCCGGGTTGGCGCTGCTGGGGACGCTGGACATGTTGCAGCGCAAAAGCACGCTGCGCCGCAATTTCCCGATCCTGGCGCATTTTCGCTATGGGCTGGAAACCATCGGCCCGGAGATGCGGCAGTACTTCATCCAGTCCGATACCGAGCGGGTGCCGTTTTCTCGCGAGCAACGCGCGTTGATCTACCAGCGTGCCAAGCATGTCAACGACGTGCGCCCGTTTGGCACCTTGCAGGACGTGTACGGCGTGGATTACGAATGGATCAACCATTCGATGGCACCGGCCGAAGTGGCCAATCACGATTTTCGTATCACGATCGGCGAGGACTGCGCGCAGCCGTATTCGGCCAGTGTCTTCAATATTTCCGCGATGAGTTTCGGTGCATTGTCGGCAGCGGCCATTCGCGCACTCAATGGCGGTGCCAAACGGGGCGGGTTCTATCACGACACCGGCGAAGGCTCGATTTCGCCGTATCACCGCGAGGCCGGCGGGGATTTGGTGTGGGAATTGGGCTCGGGCTATTTTGGTTGCCGCAATCATGACGGCAGCTTCAATGCCCAGCGCTTCACCGAACAGGCGCGTGATGCGCAGGTGAAAATGATCGAGGTCAAGCTGTCGCAGGGCGCAAAGCCTGGCCATGGCGGGGTGTTGCCGGCGGCCAAACTCAGCGCCGAAATTGCCGCCACCCGCGATGTGCCGATGGGCCAGGATTGCGTCTCGCCGGCGCGCCATTCGGCATTCTCCACGCCGCTGGAGTTGCTGCAATTTGTCGCCCATTTGCGTGAGTTGTCGGGTGGCAAGCCCACCGGCTTCAAGTTGGCGCTGGGGCATCCATGGGAATGGTTTGGCATCGCCAAGGCGATGCACGAAAGCGGTCTGCTGCCCGATTTCATCGTGGTCGATGGCGCTGAAGGTGGCACCGGCGCGGCTCCGGCGGAATTTGTGGATCATGTGGGCGTGCCGATGCACGAAGGTCTGATGTTGGTGCACAACACGCTGGTGGGTGTGGGGCTGCGGGATCGCATCAAAATCGGCGCGGCTGGCAAGATCACCAGCGCCTTCGACATTGCACGCACCTTGGCGATGGGCGCGGATTGGTGCAATGCCGCGCGCGGTTACATGTTTGCGCTGGGCTGCATCCAGTCCTTGAATTGCCATACCAATCGCTGCCCCACCGGGATTGCCACCCAGGACCCGTCGCGCTGGAGGCATCTGGATGTGCCCGACAAAACCACCCGCGTGTTCGAGTTCCACGACAACACCCTGCGCGCCCTGCGCGACTTGTTGTGCGCGGCGGGGTTGAGCCACCCGGATCAGTTAGGCCCGGAACACATCCTGCGTCGGGTCTCGCCCACCGAGGTGCGCTCGCTGGCTGCACGCTACCGCTATCTGGCGCCGGGCGTGCTGCTGCGCGGTGATGATCCGGGGCATGCGGTGTTCCGCGACTATTGGGACACGGCGCGTAGTGATGCCTTTATGCCGCCTGCGAATGTCCTGGAGCTGCGTGGCAGCAAGGCCAGCTGATACTCTTTGCTGCATCAAAAACGTGTTGTTGCTGCCTTGACTATCTCACTGTCTCATTTGGATCGGCTTGAAGCCGAAAGCCTGCACATCCTGCGCGAAGTGGCCGCCGAGTTTCAAAACCCGGTGCTGTTGTACTCAGTGGGCAAGGACAGCTCGGTGCTGTTGCACCTGCTGCTGAAAGCGTTTTATCCGGCGCGTCCGCCGATTCCGCTGTTGCATGTGGATACCGGCTGGAAGTTTCGCGAAATGATCGCCTTCCGCGACCAGCGTGCCGCCGAAACCGGCGTGCAGCTGCGCGTGCATCAGAATCCCGATGGCGTGGCGCAGGGCATCAGCCCGATCAGCCACGGTGCCACCGTGCATACCGATGTGATGAAAACCCAAGGCTTGAAGCAGGCGCTGGACAAGTACGGCTTCGATGCCGCCATTGGCGGTGCCCGCCGCGATGAAGAAAAGTCGCGTGCCAAGGAACGCATCTTCAGCTTCCGCAACGCCCAGCACCGCTGGGATCCGAAGAGCCAGCGCCCGGAGTTATGGAATCTGTACAACGCGCGCATCCACAAGGGCGAATCAGTGCGTGCCTTTCCATTGTCCAACTGGACCGAGCTCGACATCTGGTTGTACATCTATCGCGAAAACATCCCGGTGCCTTCGCTGTATTTGGCTGCGCAGCGCCCGGTGGTGGAACGCGATGGCGCATTGATCATGGTCGATGACGATCGCTTGCCGCTGCGTGAGGGTGAAGTGCCGATGCACAAGCAAGTGCGTTTTCGCACGCTGGGCTGCTACCCATTGACCGGCGCGATTGAATCACAGGCCGACACGCTGGAAAAAATCATTGCCGAAATGCTGGTGGCGACCACCTCGGAACGGCAGGGGCGGGTGATCGACCACGATCCCACCGCCTCGATGGAAAAGAAAAAGCAAGAGGGCTATTTCTGATGCGCATGGATGATGCCAACGCGCAGGTGGCCGCCTACCTGCAACAGCACGAAACCAAAGGCCTGCTGCGTTTCATCACTTGCGGCAGCGTGGACGATGGCAAGAGCACCTTGATTGGTCGCCTGCTGCACGACACCAAATTGCTGCTGGACGATCAAGTCAGCGCGCTGGAAGCCGACAGCCGCAAGCATGGTACCCAGAACGGCGAGATCGACTTTGCGTTGCTGGTCGATGGGCTGGCGGCCGAGCGCGAGCA
This sequence comes from uncultured Thermomonas sp., assembly GCF_937872235.1. NCBI lineage: Bacteria > Pseudomonadati > Pseudomonadota > Gammaproteobacteria > Lysobacterales > Lysobacteraceae > Thermomonas > uncultured Thermomonas sp. The sequence goes on along the minus strand of NZ_CALMPC010000101.1, from coordinate 1,669 downwards.
GGGCATCACCATTGATGTGGCCTACCGCTTCTTCGGGACTGATCGCCGCAAATTCATCGTCGCCGACTGCCCCGGCCACGAGCAGTACACCCGCAATATGGCCACCGGCGCATCCACCGCGGATTTGGCAGTGGTGCTGGTGGATGCGCGCAAGGGGCTGCTCACCCAGACCCGTCGCCACAGCTACATCGTCAAACTGCTCGGCATCAAGCGGGTGCTGCTGGCCGTCAACAAGATGGACTTGGTCGGTTTCGATCAGGCCGTGTTTGAGGGCATTGCCGGGCATTACCGTGCGCTGGCAGCGCAGCTGGGGATCGCGCATGTGGACTGCATCCCGCTGTCGGCATTGCGCGGCGACAACATGGTCACGCGCTCGGCAGCCATGCCGTGGTATCACGGCCCGGCACTGCTGGAACATCTGGAAACCGTGCCGGTAGAAGGCTCTTCGGCACATGCCGCATTCCGCATGCCGGTGCAATGGGTATGCCGGCCGAACCAGGATTTCCGCGGCTTTGCCGGCACCGTGGCCGCCGGTAAAGTGGCGCCTGGGGATGCGGTTGTTGTGCTGCCATCCGGTCGCCGTTCCAGCGTGGCGCGGGTGGTGACGGCCGACGGCGACTTGGCGCAGGCAGTCGAAGGCCAAGCCGTCACCTTGACGCTGGCCGATGAGATCGACGCCAGCCGCGGTGATGTGATTGCCGCCGTGTCTGATGTGCCGGAAGTGGCCGATCAATTTGCCGCGCACCTGTTGTGGATGGGCGATGCGCCGCTGCTGCCGGGGCGCCCGTACCTGCTCAAAGTGGGGGCGCGTACCGTGGGCGCCTCCATTACCGAAATCAAGCACAAGGTGGACGTCAACACGCAGGATGCGCTGGCCGCCAAGCATCTGGAGTTGAATGAAGTTGCGGTGTGCAATCTGCATCTGGATCAGCCCATCGCATTTGCCCCTTATGCCGATAACAAGGTGCTGGGTGGCTTCATCCTGATCGACCGTCAAAGCAATGCCACCGTCGCCGCCGGCACGCTGGATTTCGCACTACGTCGCGCCGGCAATATCCATTGGCAACATCTGGATGTGGACAAGGCTGCACGTGCACGCAGCAAACACCAAAGCCCGCGTTGCCTGTGGTTTACCGGCCTGTCCGGTGCCGGCAAATCCACCATCGCCAACTTGGTGGACAAGAAACTGCTGGCGATGGGGCGGCACGCCTATGTGCTGGATGGCGACAATGTGCGGCATGGCCTGAACAAAGATCTGGGATTCACCGATGAGGACCGGGTGGAAAATATCCGTCGCGTCGCAGAGGTGGCCAAACTCATGGTGGATGCCGGCTTGATCGTGCTGGTCAGTTTCATCAGCCCATTCCGTGCCGAACGCGACATGGCGCGTAGCCTGTTCGATGCGGGCGAATTCCTGGAAGTGTTCGTGGACACGCCACTGGCCGAAGCCGAACGTCGCGATGTCAAAGGCCTGTACGCCAAGGCGCGGCGCGGCGAGCTGCGCAACTTCACCGGGATCGATTCACCTTATGAGGCGCCGCTGACACCCGAGCTGCATCTGCGCACCGATGCCGCCGACCCGGTGGCGTTGGCGGATGAAGTGGTGACTGCATTATTGCAGGCACAAAAAAACGGCCTAAGCCGTTGATTTGATTGGTGGGCGGTGCAG
>NZ_CALMPC010000100.1:0-27649 GCF_937872235.1 uncultured Thermomonas sp. | reverse complement strand
ATCCCGCGTCAGGTCAGGCCGAGATCGCCAACTTTTCCTGCTTGTAGCGCCACACGGCCAGTGCCCACAAGATCGTGGCCAATGCCAGCGAGCTGGCCAAGTACAGGCCCCATTGCTGCAGCGATGCGGCTTCGCCACGGGTGATCTTCTGGATCAACTGGTTTTGCGACAAAAACGGCACCGCGTACTGCCACAGTGCGGTGTCTTTCAGCGGGTAGGCCATCAAGCCATAGGCCGGCAGCATCGGCAGCATCATCAGCCACATGATGTGGCTTTGCGCTTCCTTCATGCTCTTGGCACCAGCGGCCAAGGTGGTGATCAAGGCGGTGCCGATCAATACCAGCGGCAGCAAGGTCAGCAGCAGTTTGCCCATCGCCGCGAAGCTCACATCCATCTGACTGCCGATGCCGCCGCTGGCCAGTGATGCCGACGTTTTGAAGGACACCAGGATCAGCAGCATCGACAGCAGGCCCAAGGATACCGCCGCCAGCATCTTGCCGCCGACCAATGCTGCACGTGATGCCGGTGTGGCCAGCAGTGGCTCAAGGGATTGCCGCTCACGTTCGCCGGCGGTGGTATCCATCGCCAAGTGTGCGCCGCCGATGAAAGCGAAAATGGTCAGGATCATCGGTAGCAGCACGCTCATGAACTGGCTGTTCTTGGCTTCCTGAGTGGCCATGTCGCGGGTGCCCACGCGCAGGGGCGTGGCGATGGCCGGGTTGATGCCGCGGATCAGCAGCCGCATCGCGCCAATGCTGTTGCCGTAGCCTTCCAGCACCTTGGTGACCCGCGCCACTTTGACATCGCCATTGCGGCGGGTGGAGTCGGTGATGATGTCGATTTTGGCTGGCTTGCCCGCCGCCCAGTCCTTGTCGAAATCGGCGTCAATCGCCAGCGCCAGATCTTCCTGTTGGGCCCGCACGCGGGCGTCGATGTCGGCCGGCGCGGCATGAGTGTCGATGCCGTAGCTGGCCAGGAACGTGATCAAATTCGGCGCACGTTCAATGCCCACCACGGGCAGATCCAGGTTTTTTTCCAGTTGGGTTTCGGCCCGCATTTGGGTGAGCTTGCCGATCCCGAGAAACAGCACCGGATACAGCAAGGGCGCGACCAGCAAGGTCAACAGGAAGGTGCGGCGATCGCGCACGAAGTCACGCCATTCCTTGCGCATCACCGTGAATAACGTGCTGAAAAAATGTTGCTGGTTCATGCGTGCAGGCCCTCTTCGCTGCCGATCAAAGTCACGAATGCGTCTTCCAGATTGTCTTCGCCGGTCATCGCACGCAGCTCATCGGGGGTGCCCTGCGCGGTCACCTTGCCGTGCGCGATGATTACGATGCGGTCACACAGCGCGGCCACCTCTTGCATGATGTGGCTGGAAAAAATCACGCAGCGGCCTTCGCCGCGCAGCTCTTTCAAAAAGCTGCGCAGGCCACGCGTGGTCATCACATCGAGGCCATTGGTGGGCTCATCCAAAATGACGTTTTTGGGGTCATGCACCAGCGCACGGGCGATTGCGGTCTTGGTGCGCTGGCCTTGTGAAAAGCCCTCGGTGCTGCGGTCGAGGAAGTCTTCCATTTGCAACGCGGCGGCCAGTTTTTGGGTGCGCTGGGCAATCGCCTGCGCGGACATGCCGTGCAGTTGGCCGAAGTAGTCGATGTTCTCGCGTGCGGTCAGACGCTTGTACACGCCGCGTGCATCCGGTAGCACGCCCAGGCTGCGGCGCACGCGCTCGGCATCGGCGGCCACATCAATGCCATCCACCAGCACGCGGCCGGTTTCCGGTGTCATCAGGGTATAGAGCATGCGCAAGGTGGTGGTTTTGCCGGCACCATTGGGGCCCAGCAAGCCGGTGATCTGGCCGTCGTGTGCGGTGAAGCCGACGTCATCCACGGCGATCACGCGCTGCTTGTCCTTGCCCTTGCCGGGGAAAGTTTTGCGAAGATGTTCTGCAACGATCATTGCGTTGTTCCTTGAAGGTAGGGGCGCTTACGGCGCGGCGCCGTTGAAGCTGGTAAAGGGCTGTGCATAGGCCAACGTGTCCAGGCAGCTGGCGTCCAGGTGTTTGCCATCGGCTTGTTCGATGAACTGCGCAAACAGTTTCGGCATGCAGCCGGCGCCAATCACGTTATGGCCCTGGCCTTTGAGTACAAACAGGCGGCTATTGGGAAGGGTCTTCACCACCTCGCTGCCGTAGCGCGGCGGGGTGACGGGATCAAACTCACCCTCCAACACCAGCGCCGGCACTTGGGTGGCAAGCGCCTTGTGGAAATCCGTCGGCGGAGTGCCTTTGGGCCAGATCTTGCACATCGCAGCCATCCCTTCCGACATGGTGTTGCCAAGCAAGGTGTGGCTGTCTTCCTCACGCGCCACCATGCTGGCCGCGTCTTCGCTGCACACCACCGACAGCTGCATGCCCATCGCCATCGCGTCTTTCATCTCGCCGGACATCATCTTGATCAGCGCCAGCAAGCCTTCGTAGTGGCCGCCATTGGCTTCGTGGATGAGCTTGGGCAGCAGTGAACTTGCCAGTGGCATGTAGGCATACATGCGCACCATGCCGGCCACGCTGTCGGCATGCAGCACGTCCTGCTTCCATTCACCGCTGCTGGCATCGCGATAACTGACGGTGGGCGGCGCGGCGCGCAGTTTGGCCAGCAACGTGTCGAGTTCGGCACGCGGGTCGCCCAAGGCGGTTTTGCACGCAGGATTCTTGCTGCACACCCCGAATTGCAGGGCCAGCGCATCATCCAGATTGCGGGCGAAGATATTGCCCAGCCCCAGCGTATTGGGTACCACCGAATCCAGCACGATGCTGCGTGTGGCCGCCGGGTAGCGCATCGCATATTGCTGCGCTACGCGGGTGCCATAGCTCACGCCCACCAGGTTGATCTGCTTGGCACCGATGGCCTGCCGCACCGCATCCAGATCGGTAATCGCATCGGTGGTGGTGTAGTGGCGCAGGTCGGCTTTCTTCGACAAGGTGTCTACGCAGGCCAGCGCCTTGGCTTGCATCACCTCGGGCGTGGGGGTGCCGGTGCTGCCGTCGTCATCGTCGGCTGCACATGACAACACATTGGATTTGCCGGTGCCGCGTTGATCGACCAAGATCACGTTGCGGTGCTTGCGCACTTCCTTGAACACCGGATCCAGCCCGGGATAGGAGTCCACTGCTGACTGCCCGGGGCCGCCTGCGATGAAGAACACCGGATCGGGCGAGGCAGAGCCATTCTCCGAAGCAGGTACCCACGCGATATTCAGCGCGATCTTGCGGCCATTGGGTTGGCCGCGATCTTCGGGCACTTCAAGGCGCGTGCACTGGGCTTCCAGGGCGTCTTTGCTGAACTTTGAGCTCAAGCTGCAGGGCGTAAATGCCAGCGTGCCCAATAGCGTGGGCTTGATGGGCGCAACCGGTGCGGTGCTTTGCTTGCTGGCAATGGTCTTGCCGGAGTCCGTATCGGGGGTGTGGTGTAGCGTCTTGTAGCCGAACACGGCGACAGCCGCGACGATGGCCAGAACAAGTCGAGTCTTGCGGGAATTCATCGGAAACAACCTCGTTGGATGGTTGTGGTTGGAAAGGAACTGGCGTCAGCCTGCATCAGGCAGAAACACATCTTCGATATGCAGTGAAAACAAGCGGGCGATGCGAAACGCCAGTGGCAAAGAAGGGTCGTACTTGCCGGTTTCCAGCGCGTTGATGGTTTGTCGCGAGACCTCCAGCTGTGTCGCAAGTTCACCCTGCGACCAGCCGTGGGCCTCACGCAATTCGCGCAGCCGGTTGTTCATAGATAGCGCTTGGTGACAAAAAATTTGGCGGCGCCGTAGCACAGCATCAGCAGCGGGAACACCCAGATCATCGCCATCGCGGCATCAAAGTGCAGCACTTTGGCTTTGTCCAGCAGGCCGCCGGCGAAATACAGCACCGAGACCAGCAGGCTGGCGATGCCGATGGCTTCGGTTTCGATCCGCCGTTGCAGTTCGTCGATCTCGCGCAGGTAGCGCAGGGCCGCCCACATCAGCATCAGGATGGCCAGTGCCGGCGATACGGCGATGACGGCGCGCAGCGGGATCGATGCGATGCCCTGCTTGATCACCCAGATCGAAGCAAACAGGGCCAGTGAATAGAACCCCATGATCGGCAGCAGCGCGCGGATATAGCGTTTGCCGGCCGGCTGCGCGTACATCTCGTCGCAATGCTCGCGCCACCAGCGCGGCAACAGCAGCATCAGCGCGGAACCGGCCAGATAACCGGTGCCGATCCCGAGCCAGGTGCTGACGGCGTTCTGCGGCCATTGCAACAGCCACTTGCCGGCCCCGGCCAGGGCAAACGAACCCAGCCCGATCAGCACGAAGCCCCAGATCCAGCGGCGCAGGGTCACGGCTGTTTGTCCTTGCGTGCTTTGGCGATGAACGCGATCCCCAGCCCGATGAAGGCCATGCCTACCCCCAAGAAGGCGGATTGGCCGCTGGCGGCAACCGCCATAAACGCGATCCCGATACTGAGGAAGCTGATTCCGGAGGCTTTCGTGGGGTGTTGGGTTTTCATGTGGTACGCCGTGACTTGTCAAGCTTGCTTGACAAGATGATGCACGCATCAAAAATGGCTTGTCAAGTACCCTTTACAGCATTGCACGGCAAGGGCATGCTTCGGGCAGGGGTGGGTTTCGATGCGAAATCAAGGCGGAGGCCGCGCCAGCGGCCGGGGGACATTCGCGTCGAAACCCACCCCTGCCCGAAGCATGCGGCAGTCATTTGTTGCTGACGTACTTCTCGCGGCGAATCATCGGGATGGGCAAGCCAATCGCTTTGAGCGCTTCGAAATTGGTATCCACCATATTCGGGTTACCGCACAGATAGGCGATGTCGCTGGCCGGGTCAGGCAGGAGTTCGGTTAGCACGTTTTGCACATAGCCGTGGCGCACATCGGCGTGCGCATGCGGGGAATCGGTGGCGGGCAGTTCGCGCGACAAACACGGGATGTAGCGGAAATGGGGGTGCGCATTGGCAAACGCGCGGAATTCATCGCCGTACAGCAATTCCGCTGGCGTGCGTGCGCCTTGCAGCAGCACCACCTGCACGCCGCGCTGCGCCATTTGCTGTTCAAGCTGCGGCAGCATGGCGCGGTACGGGGTGATGCCGGTGCCGGTGCCAATCAGCAGGTAGCGCTGATTGGCATCGTTGGGGTACAGGCAGAAGCGTCCAAACGGGCCGCTGGCCTCCAGCGTGGCGCCGATGTCCAATGCTTCAAACAAAGCGGTAGCGGCGCCGCCGGGCACATAGCTGACCGCGATATCCACTTGCGCGTCGGGCGCGGCATCGGGTGATCGCCCAATGGCGATGGAATAGCTGCGCTTGGCCGTGCTGCCATCGGCATGGTGGAAATGGATCTGGATGAACTGCCCGGGGATGCACGGCAGTGTTTGGTCGTCATCGCGCAGGAAAGACAGATGCGCCACGCTGGGCGCAATCATGCGGCGGGCAGTGAGTTTGATCGGGAAATGGACAATGGCCACGGCGTTGCAACACAGCGTGGCAAGGGTGGTGCCACAAGGCTGCCTATACTACCGGCTTCCTGCGCGGCTCTGAGCGCCTGAGGTCATCCATGAGTGTTGAACATGAGTGCTGAACTTGCAGCCCCCGCGCTGCGCGTGTGCGATTTGCGCAAAACCTACGACAACGGCGTGCAAGCCTTGCACGGCGTCAGCTTGGACGTTGCGCCTGGTGATTTTTTTGCATTGCTGGGCCCCAATGGCGCGGGCAAGTCCACCCTGATCGGGATTGTCAGCTCGCTGGTCAACAAAAGCGGCGGCAGTGTTGCGGTGTTTGGCGTGGATGTGGAGCGCCAGCGCAGTGCAGCGATGCGGCAGGTGGGGCTGGTGCCGCAGGAGTTCAACTTCAACATGTTCGAGAAGCCACTGGATATCTGCGTGAATTACGCGGGTTTCTACGGCATCCCACGCGAGCAAGCGTTGGCGCGTGCCGAACACGTGTTGAAAGAGGCGCAGCTGTGGGACAAGGCGGACAAAGTGAGCCGTTCGTTGTCGGGCGGCATGAAGCGGCGGCTGATGATCGCGCGGGCGATGATGACCCAGCCGAAGTTATTGATTCTGGATGAGCCCACCGCCGGCGTGGATATCGAAATCCGCCGTGGCATGTGGAAGACGCTGAAGGACATCAATGCCGCGGGCACCACGATCATTCTGACCACGCATTATCTGGAAGAAGCCGAGAGCCTGTGCCGCAATCTGGCCATCATCGACCACGGTCGCATCGTGGAGCAGGGGCCGATGAAGTCGCTGCTGGCCAAGCTTGACGTGGAAGGTTTCGTGTTCGATATCGAAGGCGGGCTGCCATCGGTATTGCCGCAGATCGACGGTGCCGTGCTGCTGGCCAGCGATGTGCATACGCTGGAGTTGGACATGCCGCGAGCGATGGATTTGAATCGCGTGTTTGCCGCCTTCGAGGCCGCCGGCATTCGGGTGCGCTCGATGCGTACCAAGAGCAACCGGCTGGAAGAATTGTTTGTTCGCCTGACCGGCAAGGAGGCCGCATGAACACCAATGCAAACCTGGTCGCGCTTGCCACCATTGCGCGGCGCGAAGTGATGCGGATCTTGCGCATCTGGACACAAACCCTGATTCCGCCCGCCATCACCATGACGCTGTATTTCTTGATCTTCGGTGGGCTGATTGGCTCACGCGTGGGCAAGATGGGTGGCATGGATTACATGCAATTCATCGTGCCGGGGCTGGTGATGATGAGCGTGATCCAGAACAGCTACGGCAATGTGTCGTCGTCGTTTTTCAGCTCCAAGTTCGGTCGCTATGTGGAAGAACTGCTGGTCAGCCCGATGCCCAATTGGGTCATCCTGACCGGCTATGTGACCGGCGCGGTGCTGCGTGGGGTGCTGGTGGGCGCAATTGTGTTGTGCATCGCGATGTTGTTCACCCGCGTGCATATCCCGCATCCACTGGTGACGCTGAGTGCGGTGTTGCTGGGTGCCACGATCTTTTCGTTGGCAGGGTTTATCAACGCCGTGTTCGCCAAGAAGTTTGATGATGTGGCGATCGTGCCCACTTTCATTTTGACCCCACTGACCTATTTGGGCGGCGTGTTTTATTCGATCAGCCTGCTGCCGCCGTGGGCACAGGCCGCCACCCACGCCAACCCGATTTTCTACATGGTCAACGCCTTTCGCTATGGCCTGCTGGGGCAAAGCGATGTGCCGCTGTGGATAGCCTATGCCTTGATGTTGGGCTTCGTGCTGGTGCTGGCTGCGATTGCGCTGACCTTGTTGAAGAAAGGGGTGGGCCTGCGCAGTTAAGCCGCCGCAGGCTTGCCCTTGAAGCGCCGCGCAACCCAGGAGCCGGCATCGTCGAGCACGGTGTAGGCGGCGGGGACCACCAGCAGGCTGAGTGCGGTGGAGGTGACAAGCCCACCAATCACCGCCCACGCCATTGGTGCGCGCATGCTGGATTCGCCGGCGAAGCCCAGCGCCAGTGGCAGCATGCCGGCGCCCATTGCAATGGTGGTCATGATCACCGGCCGTGCGCGCTTGTGGCAGGCGTCGATCAGCGCGGCATGCCGGGGCAGGCCATGTTGGTCTTCGGCCATCACCGCGTAGTCCACCAGCAGGATGGAATTCTTGCTGGCGATGCCGATCAGCATCAGCAAGCCAATCAAGGCCGGCAGCGACAGCATGTTGCGGGTGATCAGCAGCGCACCAAATGCACCGGCCGCGCACAGCGGTATGGCGCTCAAAATGGTCAGCGGCTGCATCGGGTGACGGAACAGCAACAGCAGCACCATGTAGATGCAGACGATCCCGGCCACCATCGCCAGCATGAAGCCGGTAAACAGTTCGACGAAGATTTCCGCATCGCCGGTGTTGATGATCGACACCCCTGGCGGCAGCGCTTTCACCGACGGCAGTTGTTGCAGCTTCGCCATCACATCGCCCAGCGGGCGGCCATTGAGTTCGGTGGTCAGGGTGATGTTGCGCTGGCGCTTGTAGCGGCTGATCACCGACGGCCCACTACCATCACGAAGGGTGGCCACCGCCGCCAGTGGCACCGGCCCGCGCGCGCCCGGGACGCGCAATTGGCCCAGTAAATCCGGCTGCGCCAGTGTGGCCTGATCAAAGCCCACGCGGATGGGAACCTGACGGTCGGCCAGGTTGAGTTTGGCCATCCGCTGCACGTAGTCGCCACTGGTGGCGATGCGTGCGGCTTCGGCAATCGCGGTGGTGGACACACCCAGTTCGGCGGCGCGTGCCGAATCCGGGAGGATCTGCACTTCCGGGCGCAGCAGCGAGGCCGACGAGGACACGCTGCCCAGCCCGGGAAGCGTGCGCAGTTCGCGCTCCACGTTCGCCGCCGCCGCGTACAGCGCATCGGCATCGTCACCGGCCAGCACCAATTGCATCAGCTCGCCGGGCTCATTACTCATGAAGCTCAGGCGCACGCCGGGCAGATTGGCCAGCCGATTGCGCACCTCGGCTTCCAGCGTGCGCTGGCTGCGCGAGCGTGTATTCGATGCGCCCCATTCCAGGGTCAGTACCGCGCGCCGCAAATCCGGCAGGCCGCTTTTGCTGGGGTCGCCCAGATTGGGCACCGAACCAATTTGGGTGAACACTTGTTTGAGTTCGGGCATCGGCTGCAATAGGTGGCGCGCCTGCTCGGTCATGCGCTGGGTGTCTTCGATGCGCACCCCGGGTGCCAGCTCCAGCGACAGCATGCTGCGGCCCTGATCGGACACCGGGATGAAGGTGGTGGGGATCAGTGGAATCAGCGCCAGGGATGCCACAAACAATGCACCCGCAATCCCGAGTGTTTTCCAGCGGTTGTGCAGCGCCTTGTCCACCCACGCCAGATAGCGGCGCATCAACGCGCCGCCTTCTTCTGCGTGCGGTTTTGGCTTGAGCAAATGCGCCGCCATCATGGGCGTCAGCAAGCGCGCCACCAGCAGCGAGAACAGCACCGCGGTGGCGGCGGTCCAGCCAAATTCGCGGAAGAATTTGCCGGACACGCCAGGCATGAAGGCCACCGGCACAAACACCGCGGCCAAGGTGATGGAGGTGGCAATCACGGCGGTGCCGATTTCATCGGCGGCATCGCGCGCGGCGTCCAGCGGTCGCTTGCCCATGCCCAGATGGCGCACGATGTTTTCGATTTCGACGATCGCATCGTCCACCAACAACCCGATCACCACACTCAGCGCCAGCAAGGTGATCATGTTGAGGCTGAAGCCCAGCCACGCAATCACGGCGAAGGTGGGAATGATGGACAGTGGCAGCGCAATGGCCGACACCCAGGTGGCGCGCCAATCGCGCAGGAACCAGAACACCACCGCCAGCGCCAACAGCGCGCCTTCCCACAGCATGGTCATCGAAGATGTATATGAGCGCTGGGTTTCCTCGGACATGTCGGTCACTTGCCGGAACGCCACGCCGGGGTGTTGCTTGGAAAGTTCGGCCAGCGCGGCGCGCACGGCATCGCGCACCTTCAACTCATCTGCGCCACGTGAGCGCGCCAGTGAAAACCCCACCACTGGCTTGCCATTGAGTAAAGCCATCTGGGTGGGATCGGCGTTGCCATCGTGCACGGTGGCCAGCGCGTCCAGCCGTGCGTGTTGGCCATTGGGCAGGGCAATCGTGAAGTCGCGCAAGGCCTGCGCATCGGCTACGGTATTGAGCGTGCGCACGCTCTGCTGGCCGCCGTCTTGCTCGGTCTTGCCGCCCGGGCGATCGACCTGCATCGCCGCCAATTGCTGGTTCACCGCACCGGCGGTGATGCCCTGTGCGAGCAGGGCTTGCGGGTTGAGATCCACCCGAATCTGCCGGTCCACGCCGCCAATGCGGGTGACGGCCGCCACCCCATTGACGCCATACAAGGTGCGCGCCACATAGCGATCGACGAACCACGACACTTCATCGGGCGGCATCGACGGCGCATCCACCGCATAAGTCAGCAGCGAGCCGACGATTTCCACTTTCGAAATCACCGGCTCCTGGATGTCCTGCGGCAGGTCCATGCGGATGCGCGTGACGGCATCCTTGGCATCGTTCAACGCTTCCAGCAGGTTGGCGTCGATGCGAAATTCGATCACCGTGGTGGACTGCCCATCCACCACCGTGGAAAACACGCGCTTGACGTGGTTGAGCGTGGCCACCGCGTCTTCCACCTTGCGCGTCACTTCGGTTTCCAACTGCTGCGGCGACGCGCCGGGCTGGGTGATGACCACCGTCACCATCGGAAAACTGATGTCGGGGAAGCGTGCCACCGGCAGTTGCTGAAAGCCCCAGAAGCCGGCCACGCACAGCACGAAGAACAGCATGATCGCCGGCACCGGGTTGCGGATGCCCCAGGTGGAAAGGGTGCCACCGCCGCTCATGGGGCGCTGCCGCTGGCCGCGACGATGCGGATCAGGTCGCCGTCGGACAGGAAGCCGGCACCGGTGCTGACCACCTGCGCGCCGGCCTTCAGCCCGCTGCGGATTTCGACCCTGCCGCCTTCGAGACTGCCCGGTTCAACACGGACACGCGTGGCGTGTTTGCCATCGCGCACCACAAACACGTAGGCATGGCCATCGCGGCGCAGCACGGCATTGGCCGGAACCACCAGCGCCGTGCCCTGCCCGATCAGGATCCTGCCCTGCACATAGGTGCCCGGCTGCACATGTTTGGGCTGCGGCAAATCCACATAGGCGGTGCCGGTGCGGCTGTTGCTGTCCACGCCGGGTGTGACGGCGCGCACGCGGCCTTGCACGCCGCTGCCGTCCAGAATCACGTTTTGCCCAACCTGCACCTGCGCCAATTGCGCTTCGGGCAGATCGGCGCGCCATTCCAACCGGCCTTGGCGGATCAGCCGCAGCAGCTCGCTACCGGCACCCACCACTTGCCCGGGTTGCACCAACCGCTTGGAAATCAGGCCGGCATCGGGGGCACGCAGCTCGGCATAGCTGCGACGCAGCGCGGCGGCATCGCGCACCGCACGGGCAGTGCCCAACTGGGCCTCGGCTTGGGTACGTGCGGCGCGCAGTTCATCCAGTGCCATTGCGCTGATGTAATGCCCGTCCACCAACGATTGCCCGCGGGTGTATTTCGAACGCGCCAACTCGGCCCCGGCTTCGGCCTGCCGCAGCGCGGCGGTGGCCTGCGCCAGATCGCTGTCCAGGCTGCGATGGTCCAGTTCCAGCAGCAGTTCGCCCTTGCGCACCTGCTGGCCCACGTCCACATGCAGCGCGGTGACGCGCAGGCCGGACAGTTCCACCCCCAGCTGCATCTCTTCCCACGCCGCCACCGGTCCCGAGGCCGGCACGCTGCGCGACAGGGTTTGCAGTTGTGCCGGCACCACGCTGACCGCTTGCGCAGACGGGGCTTGCTCGCTGCGGTCTTGTTTGTGGCAGGCGGTGGTGAGCAGCGCCAGGCAAAGGGCAAGGCCTGACACGACAAGGCGAGCGGAAACGCGCATGCGCAAACATCCGGTGGGGCGGGTTGGCGCGCAGCTTACACGCAACTAAACCAACAAGTACACTAATTTTGAATAACGTCCGGCAAACGGAAAAATGCACGGGCGGTGGCACTGCTGTGGGCGGCGGTCACGTCCGCCGCTTCACCGCGATCACGCGCCAATTCCTCCACGATATGCGCCAGATACATCGGCTCGTTGCGGCGGTCTTTGGGCATCGGCGAAATCGTGCGCGGCAACAGGTACGGCGCGTCGGTTTCGATCATCAAACGCTGGGCGGGAATGTGCTTCACCAGTTCGCGCAGATGCACGCCACGACGCTCGTCACACAGCCAGCCGGTGATGCCGATATGCCAGTCCTGATCCAGATAGTCGAACAGCTCCTCGCGGCTGCCGGTAAAGCAATGCACCACCCGCGGGCCAAGCTGGCCATCAAAGTTTTGCAGCATCGCCATGAAGTCGGCATGCGCATCGCGCTGATGCAGGAACAGCGGCTTTTGCGTGTCTACTGCAATCTGCAACTGTTTTTCGAACGCACTGCGTTGCGCCGGGCGCGGCGAAAAATCGCGAAAGTAATCCAGCCCGCATTCGCCCACCGCCACCACTTCCGCGTGCGCGTGCAGGGCGCGTAGCTCGGCATCGCATTCGGCGGTGTATTCGCTGGCGTGGTGTGGGTGCACACCGGCGGTGGCAAACCACTGCCCGGGTTTGCTGCGCGCCAATTCGAGTGCCTTGGGCGAATGTTCGCGGGATGCGCCGGTCAGGATGGCGCGCGTCACCCCCGCCGCCACGGCGCGTTGCCACACCGCTTCGCGGTCGCGGTCGAAGCTGTCGTGGCTGAGGTTCAGGCCGATGTCGATCAAATCCATGGCGTGATGTTACCTGTGTCACTCACAACAGCGTGCCGCCCAAGATCATTGCGGCGATGCTGAAATAGATAACGAGGCCGGTGACATCGACCAAGGTGGCCACAAACGGTGCCGAGGCACTGGCCGGGTCGAAGCCCAGCCGTTGCAGTGCAAATGGCAGCATCGAGCCGGTCAACGAACCAAAACTGACAATGCCAATCAAGGCCGCCGCCACGGTCAGCGCCAGCAATACCCAATGCGGGCCATAGTCGTAGATGCCGCCGTATTGCCAAATGCTGATGCGGATGATGGCGATCGCACCCAGCATGGCGCCCAGCAACATGCCGGTGGGCAATTCGCGCAAGGCCACTTTCCACCAGTCGCGCAAGCGCACTTCGCCCAAGGCCAAGCTGCGGATCAGCAACGAGGTCGCCTGCGAGCCAGAGTTGCCGCCCGAGCTCATGATCAGGGGAATGAACAAGGTCAACACCACCGCTTTGGCCAGCTCGTCATCGAAATGCTGCATCGCGCTGGCGGTGAGCATTTCACCCAGGAATAACGCGCACAACCAGCCGGCGCGTTTTTTGATCATCGCCCAAAACCCGGTATTGATGTACGGCTGCGCGATGGCCTGCATGCCCCCGAATTTGTGCGCGTCTTCGGTGCCTTCGGCAATCAGCGCATCCAGTACGTCATCCACCGTCACCACGCCCAGCACATGCCGGGCTTCATCCAACACTGGGATCGCCAGCAAGTCATGGCGACGAATCAAGCGCGCCACTTCTTCCTGGTCGGTGCTGGCCGACACCCACACCGGTTCGGTGCGTTGCGCTTGCGACAGCGCGGGGGCATCCGGTTCGCCGGCCACCAAGCGCCGCAGTGACACCGTGCGCACTAATGCATGTGTGGCGGGATCCAACAGGTAGATGGCGTACACGGTTTCGCGGCTGCGCTCGACATCGCGGATATGCGCCAAGGTTTGCGCCACCGTCCAATCGGCGGGAACCGACACAAATTCGGTGGTCATCAGGCTGCCCGCAGTATGCGGCGGGTAGCGCATCAGCTGGCGCAGGGCCTCCAGGGTGCCGCTGCGCATCCGCCCGGACAGCCGTGTGCGGTCGGCTTCGTCCAACTCCAGCAGCACGTCGGCGGCGCGGTCATCGGCCATGCCTTCCAGCAGCGCAGCGGCACGTGCATCCGGCATCCGCGCAATCAAGTTGCCGGCGCGTTGCAGCTCGGGGCGGTCGAACATGTCGATGACGCGGGCCAGCGGCAAGCCCGCAACAATGTCGGTGGCCGCATCAAGGCTGCGGGCATTCAAGGACTCAACGGCATCGGCAATATTTTGCGATGCAAAGGGCAACAACTCAGGCGCTACCGCCTGCAAGATCGGGGTCATGGCTCACCTCTGTGAACAAGGTTGCGGCTGTCGCCGCGTGAGCCGGTCAACAATCAGTCCGGTGCGCGCAACGACAGCATGGGCAATCGACTGCAACTGTCGCTTGGCATCGTGAAAATCTCCTGGGAATGCCGGGCTTGGGGGCGATGACACACACCATCCAAGGCAGGCGCGGCAAGGCTACGCTGCTGCTGCGTGAGGGTCAACGTTATGGCGTATCCCTTCGCAGGTGGCAGTGGTTTTGGGTGGCGGGCGGTTAATCTTTAGCGATGTCGTCAACCTCATTTCCCATCGCGCCGCTGCTGGCAGACATCCGCGCATCGCTCGCGCTGCATCCACGCCTGGTGCTGGAAGCCCCGCCCGGGGCGGGCAAGACTACCCAGGTGCCGCTGGCACTGGTGGATGCCGATTGGTTGGACGGCAAGAAAATCGTGATGTTGGAACCGCGCCGGGTGGCTGCGCGCAGCGCTGCCGTATTCATGGCCAAGCAGTTGGGTGAAGAGGTTGGCCAAACCGTTGGCTACCGCATTCGGTTTGAAAACAAGGTGTCGGCAAAGACGCGTATCGAGGTCGTCACGGAAGGCATCCTCACCCGCATGTTGCAGGATGACCCGTTGTTGGAAGGGATCGGCGCGATTGTTTTTGATGAATTCCACGAACGCCATTTAAGCGGCGATTTGGGGTTGGCGCTGGCACTGGATGTGCAAGCGGGGCTGCGCGAAGACCTGCGCATCGTGCTGATGTCGGCCACCCTGGATGGCGAAAAACTCGCCAGCTTCCTGGATGCTCCGCGGCTGTCCAGTGCGGGGCGAAGTTATCCGGTCGCAGTTTCGCATTTCCCTGCCAAGCGTGAAGAAGCGTTGGAGCACCAAGTGCGGCGCTGCGTGGAACATGCGCTGGCGACGCATCCGGGGGATCTGTTGGTGTTCCTGCCGGGGCAGAGGGAGATTGCGAAGGTGGAGCGGCTACTCGCGGCTGCGCTGCCGGTACCTGGGGTGCTGCTTTCCCCTCAGTCGGGGCATCCTGCCCCGATTCGGGCGCGCGCCATCCATGGCGCGCTTGACGCAACACCCCAGGTACCGGCATCACAGCTTTCGACCATCGAGGTGCTGCCCCTGCACGGCGAGCTCCCCCTCGAACAACAAACCCACGTGTTGCAAGCTGCGGCAGATGGTCGCCGCCGCGTGGTGTTGGCGACCAATGTGGCGGAATCCTCCGTCACCCTGCCAGGGGTGCGCGTGGTGATTGATGCCGGGTTGGCACGCGAGCCGAAATTTGAGCCCAACAGCGGGTTTTCGCGCCTGGAAACCGTGGCCATATCGCAAGCCAGTGCCGACCAGCGCGCCGGCCGCGCCGGGCGCGTGGCCGACGGTTGGGCGTATCGCTTGTGGCCACAATCGCAGCGCTTGGAGCCGCAGCGCAAACCGGAAATCGCGCAGGTGGAATTGGCGGCACTGGCGCTGGAATTGGCCGTGTGGGGGAGTAGTGAATTGCGTTTCGTGGATGCGCCGCCCTCCGGCGCATTGGCGGCGGGGCGGGAGGTGTTGCAGAGGCTGGGTGCGCTGGATGCGCAAGGCGCCATCACCGCACGCGGCAAACGCATGCTCGGCTTGGGCACGCATCCACGTTTGGCTGCCATGCTGCTGGCAAGCGGCGAGCCGCAGCAGGTGGCATTGGCTTGTGATCTTGCCGCGCTGGTGGAAGCGCGGGATCCGCTGCGCACACGGTCCGATGCGCTGGCGCAGCGCTGGCAGGCCTTGGCGGCATTTCGCAATGGTCGGGTGCCCGTCGATGCCAACCGCAGCGGCTTGGCAGCGATGGATACCGCGGCCAAACAATGGCGCCGCCGCCTGCGTTGTACGGCGCTGCCGCCCGCCTCTGCACCTGCGCATGCACTGGGCGATCTGCTGGCGCACGCCTTTCCCGACCGCATCGGCAAACAGCATCCGCAAGACCCCAAACGCTATCAGCTGGCCAACGGCCGCATGTTGCGCTTGTTCGACGATTCCGCGTTGTATGGCGAGCCGTGGCTGGTGGCCAGCGAGCTGCGTTTCGAGGCCAAGGATGCGTTGCTGCTGCGCGCTGCACCGGTGGATGATGTGTATCTGCGCCACGCCTTCGCCGCGCATTTTCAAACCAGCGATGACGTCCGTTGGGATGCCGGCAAACGTGCGCTGCTGAGCGAGCGCGTTGAACGCTTCGATGGCATCGTGCTGGCAACAAAATCTGCCGGAAAAGTGGATCCTGCGTTGGCCGCGCAGGCCTTGATCGATGCGGTGCGTGACTTGGGATTGGGCTGTTTGCCGTGGAGTGAAGCGCTCACGCAATGGTGCAACCGTGTGCAATGCCTACGGGTGTGGATGCCGGAGCTGGGCCTGCCGGATCTATCGGATGTCGCGCTGCTTGCCACACTGGAGACATGGTTGAAGCCCGCCTTCAGCGGCAAGACGCGCCTGGATGCCCTCGACCCCAGTGAACTTTCCGGCGCATTGAAATCCGGCATCAACTGGAGCCTGCGGCAACGCATCGACCAGTTCGCGCCCACCCACATCAACGTGCCTTCGGGCTTGCAACGGGCGATCGAGTACCCGCTTGATGACCACGGCCAACCGGCATCGCCGGTGCTGGCGGTGAAGTTGCAGGAATTGTTCGGGCTGGCGCACACCCCGCGTATTGCCGATGGCCGCGTGCCGCTGCTGCTGCATCTGCTCTCGCCCGGCGGAAAACCGCTGCAAGTGACCGCCGACCTGCACAACTTCTGGGCCAATACCTATGCCGAAGTGAAAAAGGAAATGAAAGGCCGCTACCCGCGCCACCCATGGCCGGACGACCCGTGGAATGCCACCGCCACCCATCGCGCCAAACCGCGTGGCACCTGAATGACCGGACACGGGGTACTGCAAGGCGACCCAAATATCGCCATACTCGAATCAGACCATCCGTACACAGCCAAGGAGTACGTCATGAGCAAACTCGACAAAGCACAAGATCGCGCGCTGGAGTTGATCGGCGAGATTGGCGACGGCTTGCGCAAGAAGGTGCCGGACAAAGCGGTGCAATGGCTGGAAACCGGTGCTGCCATTGGTGCGTTGCGGGCCGGCTCGAAAGTGGCGGGCACGTTTGTGCGGCGCAACCCGGTGTTGGTGGGGGCGGCGGTGGTCGGCGCGGGGGTGCTTTGGTACGCGGCGCGCCAGCGGGCCAAAAAATCCGCGGTGATTGATGGCCAAGCCACACGCCTGCGACACGCCGATGCCGAACAGGACGAATACGGCGTGTAATCCCGGTTACCCGAAGCAATGCGCGCAATCGGCTTCGGGTAGTTCCACCACAAAGCGTGCGCCGCGCTCTTCGCGGTCTTCGTACCACAGATTGCCGCCGGCATTGGCAATCCATTGGCGCGACAGCGCCAAACCCAGGCCGCTGGAGTGGTCGTTAACCTCGGCCGGTCCTGCGGCGCGTTGGAAGGGCTGAAACAGGTTTGCCTGGAAATCGGCGGACACGCCCGGGCCACGGTCTTGCGCCACCAGTTGCCACGTCCCTTGGCGTCCGTTGCGGATCAGCAATTCCAGTTCGCCGCCTGCACGGGCATATTTCAACGCGTTGCTGACCAAATTCTCACCCACCTGACGCATCAGTTGGTCGCTGATGGCGACACAGGCGGTGCTGCTGGTGGTGTGGATGTGGAGGTGCAGCCCGCTGGCTTCCAGTTGCAATTCATAGCGCGCGGCCAGCCACTGCACGATGTCGGCCAGATGCGCGCAGGTGTGCGTGTTGCGCGGCAATGCGGATGCCGGCTTGGCTTGGCTTTGCAGATAGCTGCGGATATAGCCCAAGGCTTCGCGCGTGCTGTCGTCGATGATTTGCAAATAGCGCGGCCTGCGTTCGGGTTTGCAATCCGGTAGCGCCAGCATTTCACTGGCAAACAGCACACTGGCCAGTGGGTTCTTCAAATCATGCGCGACCAAATTCAGGAGTTCTTCACGCTCACGCGCCACTTGCGCCAAGCGGTCTTGGGTCAGCTTGAGCGACAAATGCACGCGGATATGCGCCAGCACTTCATTGTCGTCATAGGGCTTGCGGATACAGGCCACCGCGCCAGCGGCGAAGGCATTGAGTAGCCGCTGGTGATCATGCGCGACGGTCAAAAACACGACCGGAATTGCGCGCACGCTCGATTGTTGCAAAGCGCCCAGCACCGGCAGCCCGACGGCGCCAGGCAGCGGGGTATCGAGCACGATTAAATCCGGTTGCTGGGCCACGGCGGTTGCCACCGCAGACTCGCCACCGCAGACCTCCACGTGGTGCCCGTCTTGCAGCAGCCGCTGCACCAATACCGCATCGGTACTGGGTTCGGGCATTACAACCAGTACGCGACCCTTAGTGACAACTCGATGAGGCATCCGCGCAAGTATCGTTCACGAAATCAGCTGCTACGTTAACAAACAGCGGGCACGGGTGGCATTACTGTTTGTCCACACCTCGCCATTGCCCCGGTTGCAGGTCTTGCAGCGTGTGCTTGCCAATTGCCACCCGCACCAGCCGCAATGTGGGCAAGCCCACCGCTGCCGTCATCCGCCGCACTTGTCGGTTGCGGCCTTCGTGGATCAGCAGTTCGATCCAGGCATCCGGCACGGTTTTGCGAAATCGCACCGGCGGGTCACGTGGCCACAGTGGTGGTGTTTCGATGCGCCGCACTTGCGCCGGCAAGGTGCGGCCATCGTTCAGCAACACGCCTTGTCGCAACGCCACAAGTTGCGCGTCCTGTGGCGTGCCTTCCACCTGCACCCAATAGGTTTTGGACAGCTTATGACGCGGGTCGGTGAGGCGATGTGCCAACGCGCCATCGTCGGTGAGCAGCAACAAGCCCTCGGAGTCAAAATCCAGCCGTCCCGCCGCATACACCCCTGCCGGCAGGTCAAACTCGGCCAGCGTGCCCCGCGTTGGCGTGCTGCGGTCGGTGAACTGACACAGCACGTTGAAAGGCTTGTTGAAGGCAATCAGCATCCGCAACTCAGCGCGGTTTGCGAAACCGCAGGGTCATGCGGTCGCTTTCACCAATCGCTTGATACTTGGCATCGTCAGCGGCGTCGTGCTGATTGGTGGGCGGCAATGTCCACACGCCATTGGGATGATTGGCATTGTCTTTCGGGTTGGCATTGATCTGACTTTTGGCCTCCAGTTTGAAACCGGCCTGGGTGGCCAATTGGATGACCAGGGCTTCGGTCAAATAGCCGGTTTTTTTCATCGTCTCCAACGATGTCCCGGGCTTGGCGCGATGATCGGCCACACCCAAGGTGCCACCGGGTTTGAGCACGTCGAAAAAGGCGCGGAAATAGGTATCGGCATTGCCATCGGCCACCCAGTTATGCGCATTGCGGAAGGTCAGCACCATGTCGGCCGACCCCGGAGTGCCGAACACCGGCTTGGCCGGGTCAAACACCGGTAACGCCGGGGTGCCATAGATCTGTGGTGCCGCCGAAAACTTTTCTCTCAACGCCTTGTTCAGGCGGTAACGGTACTCGGGCTGATTGGGGATGGCGTCATCCCAAATCGCGGCAGCATAGTGGCCACGGTTGCGCAGGTAAGGTGCCAGGATGTCGGCATACCAACCGCCACCGGGAGTGATTTCAACCACGGTGTCATCCGGTTTCACCCCAAAGAACGCCAGCGTCTGCGCCGGGTGGCGGTATTGGTCGCGCGCGCGGTCTTTGGCATTGCGCCAGCTGCCGTTGATGGCGGCATCAAACGCGGTGGCATGCGGCTTGGCGTGCGGCCTGGCCGCCGTCGGTTTGTCGGCCGGTGCGGGCGCGGCATGGGTGGCACTGCACGCCAGCAAGGCGGCAAGGCTGATCACAATGGAGCGGAGCATGCGGAAGACCTCACAGGGGTGTGCGGCCATCGTAGCCGCAAATGCACGCAGCCCGGCGGATAGCCGGGCTGCGTGGGGGGGGCTTGGACGCAAAAAAATTTACAGTGTGGCGAGTGCGGCATTAAGCGTTGCCGATGGCCGCATCGCCGGCACCAACTTGTCCATCTGTGGTTGGTAGTAGCCGCCGATGTCGACCGGTTTGCCCTGCACGGCGATCAACTCCTCCACGATTTTGGCTTCGTTATCGGTCAGGGTTTTGGCCAGTACGGCAAATTTCGCTGCCAGTGCAGGATCGGTGGTTTGCGCGGCCAAGGCTTGTGCCCAGTACAGCGCCACATAGAAATGGCTGCCGCGATTATCAATGGTGCCCAACTTGCGGCCTGGCGAGCGGTCGTTGTCGAGGAACAGTGCGTTGGCTGCATCCAGTGCATCGGCCAACACCTGCGCGGTCTGGTTGCCGGTGGTGTTGGCCAGGTGTTCAAACGAAGCCCCCAACGCCAAAAATTCACCCAGCGAATCCCAGCGCAAATAGTCTTCTTCCAAGAACTGCTGGACATGCTTGGGCGCGCTGCCACCGGCACCGGTTTCGAACAAGCCACCGCCATTCATCAGCGGCACGATGGATAGCATTTTGGCGCTGGTGCCCAGCTCCATGATCGGGAACAGGTCGGTCAGATAGTCGCGCAGCACATTGCCGGTGGCGGCGATCGTGTCCAAGCCTGCGCGCACGCGCTTGAGGGTTTGCCGCATCGCACGGATCGGACTCAGGATGCTGATATCAAGGCCATTGGTGTCGTGCTCATTGAGGTAGGCGGCCACTTTGGCGACCAAGCCACGGTCATGGTCGCGACGCGGATCCAACCAGAAAATCACCGGCGTATTCGACAGGCGCGCACGGGTCACCGCGAGTTTGACCCAGTCACGAATGGCCGCATCCTTGGTCTGGCACATGCGCCAGATATCACCCGCCTTGACTGGGTGCTGCAACAACACGGTGCCGTGCTCGTCAATCACGCGCACGGTGCCATCGCCACTGATTTTGAAGGTCTTGTCGTGGCTGCCGTATTCTTCGGCGGCCTGCGCCATCAGGCCCACATTCGGCACGCTGCCCATGGTGGCCGGATCGAACGCGCCGTGTTCCTTGCAATCGTCGATTACCGCTTGATAGATGCCCGAATAATTACGATCTGGAATCAGTGCCTTGGTGTCCTGCAGCTGGCCTTGTGCGTTCCACATCTTGCCGCTGTCGCGGATCATCGCCGGCATCGATGCGTCCACGATCACGTCCGACGGCACATGCAAATTGGTGATGCCCTTGTCGGAGTTCACCATTGCCAGCGCCGGTCGCTGCGCGTACAGCGCGCTGATGTCGGCCTCGATTGCAGCGCGTTGTGATTCCGGCAACTGACCCAGCTTGGCGTACAAATCACCGATGCCGTTATTGGGATCAAACCCGATTTCGGCCAGCGTACGCGGGTGTTTTTCCAGCACAGGTGCGTAAAAACGCGACACCACGATGCCAAACATGATCGGGTCGCTGACCTTCATCATGGTGGCTTTCAAATGCAGCGAGAACAGCACATCGCGTGCCTTGGCGTCTGCAATCTGCGCATCCACGAAATCGGCCAGCGCCTTGGCATCCAGCACCGCCGCATCGATCACCTCACCGGCCTGCACCGGCACCGGCCCGCGTAGCGGGAAACTGCTGCCAGTCACGCTGGTGTATTCAATCCGCACATTGCCCGGATTGACCATGGTGTAAGACTGCTCGCTGCCGTAGAAATCGCCGGACTCCATGTTTGCAACATGCGATTGCGAAGCTGCATCCCATTTGCCCATGCGGTGCGGATGCTTCTTGGCATACGCCTTCACCGACGCCGGTGCGCGACGGTCGGAATTGCCTTCGCGCAGCACCGGATTCACTGCGCTGCCCTTGGTGCGGTCGTAACGCTGCTTGATGTCTTTTTCGCGCTCGCCCTGCGGTGCGTCTGGGTAGTCCGGCAGCGGGTAGCCCTTGTCCTGCAATTCCTTGATCGCCGCTTTCAGCTGCGGCACCGAGGCGCTGATATTAGGCAGCTTGATGATGTTGGCTTCCGGCGTTTTGGCCAGCTCGCCCAACTCGGCCAAATCATCACTGACCGCACGTTCGCCCAGCAACTGCGGAAATTGCGCCAGAATCCGTGCGGATAGCGAGATATCGCGGGTTTCAACCACCACGCCGGCGCTGCGCGCATACGCCTGCACGATGGGCAGAAACGATGCCGTGGCAAGGAAGGGCGCTTCATCGGTCAGCGTGTACAGGATCTTGGACATGGCGGTTCACGGGCGCGGAGGAGGCGCTTATTGTCACCGATTGCGGCGTCAAGAAAAATCCAGCCTTGCCTGGATCCGCGCAGCCTCAGGCCGCCGCCGCTTTCGTGCGCAATGCGAAATCTGCGGCGATGCCGGCAAAGATCACCATCCCCACCCAGTTGTTGTGCAAGAACGCGCGGAAACAGGCCTCGCGCTCGCGTCCACGCGCCAGCCCGAACTGATACACCACCAGCACGCAGGCCAGCCCCAGCCCCAGCCAAAAATACAGGCCCATGCCGGCGTCGCGGCCCACCAGCACCAGCGCTGCAAGCATGCCGGAATACAGCACGGCCTGCGCGGCCAGATCCATGTCGCCAAACAAAATCGCGGTGGATTTGGCGCCCATACGGATATCGTCGTCGCGGTCCACCATCGCATACCAAGTGTCATACGCGGTGGCCCAGAAGATATTGGCCACATACAACACCCACGCCAGTTTCGGCACGCTGCCGGTCAGCGCCGCAAACCCCATCGGGATACCCCAACCAAATGCCATCCCCAAATACACCTGCGGCAGATAGGTATGGCGTTTCAAATAGGGATAACTGGCCGCCAAGACCACGCCGACCACGCTCATGTAAATGGTCAGCCGGTTCTGCGTCAGCACCAGTGCAAATGCCAGCAGCATCAGCAGCGCAAACAAGACCAGCGCCTCGCGCCCGGACACCGCACCGGTGACCAATGGCCGCTGTTGGGTGCGCGCCACACTGCCATCCAGCCAGCGGTCGGCGTAGTCGTTGATCACGCAACCGGCGGCGCGGGTCAGCCACACCCCCAGAGTGAACACCAGCAACGGCCACACCGGCGGCAAGCCCTTGGCCGCCAGCCACAATCCCCACCATGTGGGCCACAACAACAACAGCCAACCGATCGGGCGATCGGCGCGGGTCAATTGTGCGTAGTGACGCAAACGTGCGCGCCAATCCGGCTCGGGAGCCTCAACAGGGGAAGAAGATGCCATCCCATTAGCCTACCAGCGGCACATTTTGGTGCAATCATGCGAGAATGCGCGTCCGCGATGCACCGCCATCGTGCGCAACGCGCCTGTAGCTCAGCCGGATAGAGTAGTGGCTTCCGAAGCCATTGGTCGGGGGTTCGAATCCCTCCAGGCGCGCCATCTTGCAGATGGCTTCCTGTCGTGATTGCCGGCCTTCGCACACAGCGCGAAGGCGTTCACTGCCACCGCGAAGCTGCGCTTCGCAAGCGGTGCCGCTCACCCCTCCAGGCGCGCCATTTGCGCGAATGGTGCCTAGCGGACAGACGCCACGCTTGCAGCCGGCAGCGGCGCATCGACTTCAAACAACCGCGTTTGTACCAGCATCTGGTCCAGCAGCAGCTCCAGTTTGTAGTGGCCCGCTGGCCAGCCGTTGGGTCTGCTGATCTGGAACGTGGTCACGGCATTGCCGTTGAAGACCAAGGTCTTACCCTCGGCCAGCACGGTTTGTTTGCTGTCCAGGTGGCTCCAGCGGGCATCAAGGCGGTGCGGGGTGGGGGACTGGCCGCTGAGTACGAGTGACGCATAGATCGTGTCGCTGGGAGCAAAGCGCAACATCGGGGCCAGCACGCGCTGGTCGCTGCCAAGCGCGTTGCCCAATTCGATGCGGGCAATGGCAGGGGTATTGGCGGATGGCAACGAGTGCATCGCGGCGGGGGTGGTTGCGGGCAGCGTTGCCGTTGGCATGCGTGCGGCGGGTGTGGTGGCGGGTTGGCAGCCGGCCAGCACGCCGAGCAGAGGCAAGCTGTGCAGCAGGCGCATGGCTTTATTGCCGGTGGGCGCGCTGCGCGTTGGGCGCGGGGCTGCCGGGGGTGGCGCGCCACGGATTGATATCCAGACCGCCGCGCCGGGTGTAGCGCGCATGCACCGACAATTGTTGCGGCTGGCAGTGGGCCAATATGTCGATAAAGATACGTTCCACGCATTGTTCGTGGAATTCGGCGTGGTCGCGGAAGCTGACCAGATAGCGCAACAACCCGGCGCGGTCGATGCGTGGGCCGCAGTAGGCAATGCTCACATCGGCCCAGTCGGGTTGGCCGGTGACCGGGCAATTGGATTTGAGCAACGCGCTGTGCAGGGCCTCTTCTGCCAGGCTGTCCGCATCGGCGTGCAGCAGGCTGGCATCGGGCGGGCCATAACAGGTGATCGCGATGTCTTGAACATCCAGGTTGCCGGCGGCATCGTCGCTGCCGATGGCAGGCACACCAAATTGCACGCTGACCAGTGCGCCGGCTGCTTGCGATAAGTCCGCTGCAATCCGCAGACGCACATGCTCGGCACTTTCAAACACGCTTGCGTTGAACGAGTTGAGGTAGAGCTTGAGCGACTTGGATTCGATCAAATTGGCCGAGGTAGCGGGCACCTGCAGGGTCGCGGTGGCCACCTGCGGCAAGCCATGAGGGTTCAGCCAAGACAGCTCGAACGCTTGCCAGCGGTCATGGCCGATGAACGGCAATGCATTGCCATCAATCCCCAATTGCGCACGTGCCAGCGCCCGCGCGATCGGGTACAGCAGGCGCGGGTCATAGTGCGCGGGATAGACAACCTCGCGCCCCAACAGTGAACCTTCGATGGTCATTGCAGGCCTTACTTGACCTCGAACTGCACCAGCGCCACCGGTCGACCATTGGCATCGACCTCGACATTGTAGGCGCCGGTATCGGTGGGGGCGAATTCGAATACCGTGAACGGCCCCTGGATGTTCTTGGTGTCTTCTTTCTGCGATTTGCCCTGATTGAACCAGAACACTTCCAGCCGTTCGCCTTGCTTGCGACCGAACTTGGTGGGCACCGAGATGTACACGGTTTGTCCGCTCTTGAATTCGCGCAGCGGGGTGGTGATGTCGCCGTTGCCATCGACCTCGGCACCGGCCTTGGCCGCATTCGGGTTGACGACGACCGACTCCACGCCATCGTCGTGGCGCTGCGGCACGCTGGTGTTGTCATCCACAGGCTTGGGCACCTGCGGGCCTTGGCGGTTGCAGGCAGTCAGAGCCACAGCGGCGAGGAGCAGGCACAGGAAGCGGGGCACTGGCATCATCGGGATTCCTAGCAATCAAACAGGTGTGATGCCGCCCATTCTAACGGGCTGGGCGCGGCCAGCCCCAGCAGAGCATGAACGATGGGGCTGCAACAGATAGTCGGTGGACTGCATTTCCACCAAGCGCGAGGCGGTGCGCTCGAATGCGCCGCGCAGACGCTGCCCGGCGTACAGTGCCATCGGAGGGTTGGCCGCAGTGCACACGAGATTGACGTGGCGGTCGTACATTTCATCAATCAAGTTGATGAAGCGTTGCGCGGAATCCTCATTATTGGCATCAAACGCCGGAATACCGCCCAGCAACACGGTGTGAAATTCGCGGGCAATTTCAATGTAGTCGGTAGTGCCGCGTGGACCCTCGCACAGTGCGGCAAAATCGAACCAGCACAAGCCCTGTCCACGTGCGCGCACCGCAATGCGGCGGTCGTCGATGACAATACCGGCATCGCGATGTGCAGCATCACCGCCCAGCGCTTGCCAACGTTCCTCCAGCCACGCATCGGCGTTGGCATCCAGGGGTGTGCGATAGACAGGTGAGCGGGTCAGTGCGCGCAGTCGATAATCGGTGCTGCTGATTAGCTCGACTACATTGCAATGCCGGGTAATCAAATCAATCGCCGGCAGGAAGCGTGCGCGTTGCAGGCCGTCTTGGTACAGATTGACCGGCGCGGTATTGGAGCTGGTGACCAAGGTCACGCCCTGTGCGAACAGATGCTCCAGCAGGCGGCCCAACAACATCGCGTCACCGATATCATCGACGAAGAACTCATCCAGCACCAAAATCCGCAGGCTGTGTCGCCACTCTTGGGCAATGGTTACCAGCGGATCAGCTTCACCGGTGTGCGCACGCAGGCGTGCATGCACATCGCGCATAAAGCGATGGAAATGGGTGCGCTGTTTTTCCTTGAACGGCAGGCCATCGAAAAACAGATCGATCAGGAACGTCTTGCCACGCCCAACACCACCCCACAAGTACAGGCCTTGCGGGCCGGCGTCAGGGGTGTGATCGAACCAGCGGGCGAACAGGCTGCGTGCAGGTGGCGGCACCAGCAGCGCCTGATGGATGTGATCAAGCGCAGTTAGCGCGGCGTGTTGCGCAGGGTCGTCCAACCAATCGCCACGCGCCACGCCTGCAGCGTAACGCTGCGACGGAGTTGCCACCGCCGTCATGCCGGCAGCCAGTTCCGTACGCTGTTGCGGATCAGGCCGCGCAGGTCAATCAATTTGCGATGGAAGAAATGACTGGTGTCAGGCATTTCGATCAGTTGTGGCGGCTGCGGTAAGCCACTGATCCAAGTGCGGACCGCATGTGCATCCACGATTTCATCACTCAGGCCCTGAATCACCAACCATGGCACCTGCGGCAACGCGATGTCATCGAACGCCCAACTACGGCCCACGGGGGGGGCAATCGAGATCAGCGCTTTGGCTCTCAGGTCCACCGCGCCGCACAGGGATACCCACGCACCAAAGCTGAACCCCGCCAGCCACAGCGCCTTGTCGGGATGCTGCAGCGCTGCCCACGCGACCACGGCACGCAGGTCATCCAGCTCGCCTTGACCGTTGTCGAACTGGCCATCGGAGTGACCCACGCCACGGAAATTAAAGCGCAATGTAGCGATCCCGGTTTCGCGCAAGGCACGTGCGGTGGTGGTCACCACCTTGTTGTGCATCGTGCCGCCCTCGGTAGGCAAGGGATGGCAAACCACCGCCAACAGCGGCTGCGGCGTGCCCTCGGCAGGGTCAAAGGCGACTTCGATCTGCCCGGCCGGGCCGGGAATAAGGACGCTGCAAGAGGTGGTGGTGCCGATTGTCATGTCAACATGATGCCGCAAGTGGCAAGGCATGGTGTTCTATCCTGGTGCACAAAACACAAACGCCGCCCTGCGGCGGCGCTTGCAAGCATGCGATGCGCGCGGTTACTTCTTGCTTTGCGCCACCATGTACTCGACGACTGCCTTGATCTGGTCGTCAGTCAGCGCCGGATTGCCGCCCTTGGCGGGCATGGTGCCGGCAGTGCCGGTGAAGCCTGCGGTCGCCTTCTTGATCAACTCCTCGATACCCTGTGCGCTGGCGCGGGCACCGATGCCGGCACTATCCAACTTGGGCGCGCCACCTACGCCAGCGGTATGACACCCGGTGCAGGGGCCGTTGTTGAAGATTTCAGCGCCATCGGTGCGGCCTTCAAACGGTACATTGGCGGTCAGCGCAGCCGTGGCGGCAGCCGCGGCAGCGGCTTGCGCGGCAGCACCGGTGGCGCCGGCATATACCGCACCGACCGGGCCAATGCGGTCTTGCAGGCGCTGTTGCGCGGCGGGATCGGTGGGGTATTCCACCTTGCCGTTCAGGTGATGGGCAAACAGGATCAGGCCCACCATTACCAGGAACAGAAAGGCAATCACCATCGAAAAGCGCTTCAGGAAAGCGAGGTCAGTCGTCCGCACAGTGCACCCACATGAAATGGCCGATTGCGGCCGTCAAGGCCCGGATTATTCCAGAATGAGCGCAGTAGTGCGAGGTCGGCCTTGCGGCGAGCGGGTGGCCGCCAGTTGAAAGGCGCGATGGACGAGAATTGTTAGCTGCGCGTGAATGCGGATTAACGCCTATTCAGGTTGGTCGGAAAGCTGCAAACAGTGATGCATTTCCGGATTCAGGTTGACAACGCATCGCGTTAGAGGT
>NZ_CALMPC010000099.1:0-26204 GCF_937872235.1 uncultured Thermomonas sp. | reverse complement strand
TCGGTTTCGGTGAGCTTGTACTCGGTACGGGTAAAGCCGACGTCGTAATCCCAGTTCGAGCCTTCGCCCAAGGTGCCGTTGACACCCAAGGTGACCGCATACGAGGAACTGACATTGCGGCCCATGGTCTGCTTCCAGTCACCCATATCTTCCGGGGTGAAGGCGCGTTGCAGGTTCAGCAAGTCGCCAGCTGGCAAAGACGCGAGGCAGGCTGGGTCAGTGCCACAGATATCTGGGCCTAAGGCATCAGCCACACCGGTACCGATGCGTGGGTCGAAGAAGTAACCCCACTTCTGACTGGTGCCCCACCAGGTGTAGTTGGAGCCGACGTGGTACTTGACCTTTTCGTGGCTCAACAGCACGTCAGCATACAACTGTGCATTGTCATTGAAGTCGTAGGTGGAGTGCGCATAGAACTGCACGCTTTCCTTGCCGTTCTTCAAGGTGCGATAGCCGGGGGTGGACATCGAGCCGCAGTACTTGGCATCGCCAAAGCCCGGGCGCGTCTGCAAGCCTGCCGTGCCACCGAAACCAGCCGTCACATTGGCGCAGTTGGCGGGGTCAAGGAACTTGTAGCTGGTGAACGGGCTGTACACCAGCCAATCGCGGCTGGCCAGCGCCGGTGAAGCAACGCGGTCGTAGGTCTTGGTTGCGTTATTGGCAACCCAAGTGGTGCCTTGGGTATTGAAATGGCTGGTCAAGTCGCGGTCTGCAGACCACACCGGATCGGTGATTTCCGCCTGCAAGCCGAGCAGGGTGTTCCAGCGGTTGTCGGCGTTGTGCAGGCTGGTAGCGGCGCTGAAACGACCGCTGCGGCCACCACCCTCGGCGTAACCCCCCAAACGGGTGCTGATCACGCTGCCTTCCATGTTCTTCTTGAGGATGATGTTGACCACACCGGCAATGGCGTCCGAGCCATACAGTGAGGACTGGCCACCGGGCAGGATTTCAATGCGCTCGACCAACTCCACCGGAATACCGCTGATGTTGTTGAACACGTCCGAACCGTTGTACAGCGCCGGATAGTTGGCCATCGGGCGGCCGTCGATCAGGTATTTGACATAGCTGGCGGACAGACCAAACAGGCTCAAGGTTTCGGCACCCTGGGTGAACGAAGCCGAGCTCTGGTTGTTCTGCACGCCACCGGTGGCGAAGCTGCTCTTCTGCAACACTTCCGCCACGTTGCTGAAGCCGCGGGCTTGAATGTCCTCGGCCGAAATGATGGTGACCGGAACGAAGGTTTCGACTTGGGTCTGCGGGATCAGCGAACCGGTCACGGTGACCTTGTCCAGATTCTTCGCCTTTTCGTCGGACTTCTGCTGGGTGTCGGTCTTGGTGGCAGCTTGGTCTTGCGCATAGGCAGCGACCGGCAGCATCAAGGCTGCGGCAAGCGCCAGCGTCAGCTGGCTGCGAACAATGGTATTGCGGTGGCGAAGAGCCATGGGAATTCCTTCTTTTTGGAAACGGTTAAACAGAACCAACTGAGGTGATCGATGAGACACCGGAACCAGCCGGGCCCGAAGGGTAACATTCATTTAACATGCTTTGCCTGAATACGTAATACTTGCGTGCCGTATGGTGGGGCTTTTGTTAAATTGTGTGGCTGCGAATGCACCGTAGGCGTCAAGCGGTTTTGACGGCAGCTTTGGGGATATTCGAGAGCAGGTGCTGGGCAATGTCCATTTCACGAACGTAAATGGAACATGAATGGCAAACTCGGGGACTCGGCTAACATTGTCGTTCCATTAACCGAGGCCATCGGCCCATGTCACGTTTGCCCTCCCATGCCGTCCAAGGTGAACTTAAGCCGTTGGCCAATGCGCACAACATCATTGCCGTGGGCTCAGGCAAAGGCGGCGTAGGTAAATCCACGACGGCAGTGAATTTGGCATTGGCACTGGCGGCGGAAGGCCTGAAGGTTGGTGTGCTGGATGCCGATGTGTATGGCCCCAGCATTCCCACCATGTTGGGTTTGTCTGGAAAGCCGGACAGTCCGGATGGCAAGAGCATCCTGCCGATGCGGGCCTACGGGATCGAAGCGATGTCGATTGGCCTGCTGGTGGGCGACGATACGCCGATGATCTGGCGTGGGCCAATGGCTACCCAGGCGCTGACCCAATTGCTGCGGGATACCTGCTGGAGCGATCTGGATGTATTGATCGTGGATCTGCCACCCGGGACGGGCGATATTCAATTGACCATGGCGCAAAAGATCCCGGTGGCCGGTGCGGTGGTGGTGACCACACCGCAGGAAGTGGCCACCATGGATGCGCGCAAAGCATTGAAAATGTTTGAAAAAGTGGAAATTCCTGTGCTTGGTTTGGTGGAAAACATGGCGGTGCATGTGTGCAGTCAGTGCGGCCATGCCGAACACATCTTTGGCAGTGGCGGGGCACAGTGGATGTCGCAACAGTACGACGTGCCGGTATTGGGCTCGCTGCCGCTGCAACGCTCGATTCGTGAGCAGGGCGATGCAGGTAAACCCATCGTGGCCGCGCAGCCGGACTCCGCCGCAGCGCAGGCCTATCGGATGACCGCACGTGCCTTGCTGGCGCGCTTGGCGCAACGGCCGAAGGTACGAACCGGGATTGCTGCGGCGCTGCTGGGGGCAGGCTGAATAGCAGCGGTTTGGTGATGTTGCAGACTGCTATTTCCGTGTGCTATTTTCTTCTCATCTGCCGTCTGACGGCGTTGCGATGGTGGGGTTCAAGATGCGTAAGTATCCTTTGGCAGCGACATTCCTTGCCGCAGTCTGTGCACTGCCCGCCTTTGCGCAATCCCAATCCAGCAATGATTGGGACAAAATCGTGCTGGAGCAGGCCAACGGCAGCGTGATGACCAGCACCGGCGGTGATTACCGTTCGGCGGCGATTGGTGACCAGCTGACGGTGGGCCAATACATGATGCTCTCTGGTGCGCAGCCGGGTGCCAAGCTGGTGTATTACAAGTTGGATGACAAAGGCCGCGTAATCCACAAGTGCGTGCGTGATTACGACCAGGCCAACACCTATGTGGTGGATGCCAGTTGCAAAATCGCCGCCGGATGGGCCCATTCGGGTGGGATGAACGGTGCCAACGTCGGCATGATTGCCGGGGCTGCGCTTGTCGGGGCGGCTTTGCTTGGTTCGGAAAAAAATACGCCGATCAGTAGCGGGAGGCGTTGAGGTCGCAGCCCTGCAACATCGGTTGACGAGCATCAAGGCAAGCTATCCGGCTTGCCTTGATGCGTTTAGGGGACATGGGATTACATTGACCCGCAGTATTGGCCTGGCAAGGAGTTCGTAAGTGTCAAGCGATGTCGCGCGCAGGTGGCTGCTGCCCGCGCTGTCAGCGCTGCTGGCGGCGCTGTGGCTGGGGGGCGGAGTGACCCAAGACGGCACGTCGATGGACGAGTGGTTGCAACTGCTGGCACTGCCTGTGCTGTGGATGTCGGTGCGAGTCTTGTTGGTCGAGTTTCCAGCGGATCGGCTGTCTCGCTGCGGTATCGCGTTAGCGGTCGCTCTCGTTCTGTTGTTGGCCTTGCAGTTGTTGCCGCTCCCCGCATCGATCTGGAACCTGCCCGCAGCTCGTGGCGCACTGACGCAGGACTTGCAACAGGCAGGGGTGGATACCTTGCGTCGCCATTGGAGCCTTGCACCGGCCGCCACCGAACAGGGGTTGTGGGCGCTATTGCCTGCCTTGGCTTGCTTCTTTGCGGCAATAACCCTGGATAAGTTCCAGCGGCGACGCGTGTTACAGGTTGTGATTGTACTGGCAGCCTTCAATGTCCTGTTTGCATTTTTCCAGGCCGGGTTGCCGTTGGACAGCGCGTTGCGGCTCTATGATTTTGATGCGGGGTTTGGTGGGTTGTTTGCCAATACCAATCATCAGGCAACTGCCTGCATCGCGGGCATGGTGCTGGCGACGGGTTTGGGCGCGGAGGCGCGCTTTCGGGCGCGGTGCGAGGGAGTGCACCTGCATGCCGTGTGGGGGTACTTCCTGCTGGCGGGCATGTTTTTGCTGGCCACACCCTTGAGTACCTCGCGTGCAGGCATGGCCATTGCGTTGCCGGCCTTGGCGTTGGCTTTGGTGCTGAGCGGAGCGGTGCCATTGCGCAGGATGAAACGCAATAAGGCGGCATTGGGACTGGCTGCGGGCATAGTGTTATTGATGCTGCTTGGAATGCAGGCGGCGTTGGGCTGGATGGCGATTGATCTTGCCGAAGAGCAACGCCATGTGTTCGCTGAAATCACATTCCAGTTAGGGTTGGCGCATGCGCCGCTGGGCAGTGGCGTTGGCAGTTTCGTGCCGTTGTTTGCTGCCGCCAGCCCACTGCAGATGCAAGATGTGTATTACGTCAATCATGCGCATAATGAATACGTGCAGTGGTGGCTGGAAACCGGCTGGCTGGGCATGCTGCTGCTGGTTGGCGTGCTGGCGGTACTGGCGGTAGCCGTCAAACGCTTGCTGCAACAGCGGCGACGTGGCTCGCAGGTGATATTGGCGGCATCGGCTTGGGTGGCGATTGCCGCAGTATTGGCGCATTCGTGGGCAGACTATCCCTTGCGCACGCTCAGTTTGATGAGCACTACCGCAGCACTGGCGGGGGTGATGTTGGCGGCGCTTGCGGATATCGGTCAACGTCGGCACATGCCCGAGGATGCACGGGATCAGGCTGCTCCCAACGCACTTGCTGATTGAGCGCAGCGCTGGGCAGATGTGGCAACATTCCTTACACTTGCGGGCTTGACCGACGCCAGAAAGCAACCCGCATGAGCATCAAGAGTGACCGTTGGATCCGTCGCATGGCTGAACAGCAGGCCATGATTGAGCCGTATGAGCCGGGTCAGGTGAAGTTTGCCGACAAGAGCGGCACCGGTGGTCAACGTATCGTCAGCTATGGCACCTCCAGCTATGGCTATGACGTGCGCTGCGCGCGCGAGTTCAAGGTGTTTACCAATATCAATTCGACAATAGTCGATCCCAAGCACTTTGACCCCAAAAGTTTTGTCGATGTGGTGGACGATGAGTGCATCATCCCGCCCAATTCGTTTGCGTTGGCGCGTACGGTGGAGTACTTCCGCATTCCGCGCGACACCTTGGTGGTGTGCCTGGGCAAGAGCACCTATGCGCGCTGCGGGATCATCGTCAATGTGACCCCGCTGGAGCCGGAATGGGAAGGGCATGTGACTTTGGAGTTCTCCAACACCACGCCGTTGCCTGCGCGCATTTATGCAGGGGAAGGTGTGGCCCAGATGTTGTTCTTCCAGTCCGCTGCCGATGATGTCTGCGAAACCTCGTACAAGGATCGCGGCGGAAAATATCAGGGGCAGACGGGGGTGACTTTACCGCGTACCTGATTCGAAGTTTGCAGCCATTTTGCCGCGCCGCGCCCGGCACGCAGGCCGCTGGCAAAGCACGCGGTGAGCAGATAGCCGCCGGTCGGGGCTTCCCAGTCCAGCATTTCCCCGGCGCAGAACAGCCCGGGGTGTTGCTTCACCATCAGCGCATCATCCAGTGCGTGCAGGCGCACGCCGCCGGCGGTGGAAATGGTTTCGGCCAGCGGACGCGGGCGCAACAAGCGCAGCGGCAGTGATTTCAGTGCGCCAGCCACCTGCGTCATATCCTGCTGCGCGGGTTGGTCCAGAACTTCAAATACCAGCGCGGCCTTGGCGGCGTCGATGCCGGTTTGCCGGCGCAAATGTTCACCCAAACTGCGGCCGTTGCGTGGTTTTGCAAGATCGTTTTGCAGGCGTTCCAGCGTGCGTCCTGGCACCAGGTCCAGATGCAGCGTCGCTTCGCCGTTGCGGGCAATGCGGTCGCGCAGTTCGGCACTGATCGCATAAATCAAGCTGCCTTCGATGCCGTGTTCGGTCAGTACGCACTCACCTTGCAAGGCGTGTGTGGTGTTGTCGATATCAGGCCAATGGGCAATGACGGGTTTGAGCGGCGCGCCAGCAAATTTGTTCGCAATGAAATCGCTCCACCCAATATCGAATCCGCAGTTGGCCGGCTGCAAGGGTGCAATGTCGATGCCGCGTGCCGTCAGTGCATCTACCCATGCGCCATCCGAGCCTAACTGCGGCCAACTGCCGCCGCCCAGTGCCAGCACGGTGGCGTCGGCAGTGAAACTGGCCTCACCACTGGGCGTTGCAAAGCGTAGCGCGCCGTTGGCGTCCCAGCCCAACCAGCGGTGCTGCACATGGAACTGCACGCCGGAAACTTTCAGGCGGTGCACCCAGCCGCGCAGCAAGGGCGCGGCCTTGCGATCGGTGGGGAACACCCGGCCCGAACTGCCCACGAAGGTGTCGATGCCCAGCCCGCGCGCCCATGCGCGCAAAGCATCGGCATCGAAGCTGTCCAGCCATGTTGCGATGTCATTGGCGCGCTCACGGTAGCGGCCATCAAAGTTCGGACGCGGCTCGGAATGGGTGAGATTCAGGCCACCTTTGCCGGCGATCAGGAATTTGCGCCCAACCGATCCCTTGGCTTCGAATAGATGCACTGGGAGGCCGGTGCCGCACGCGGCTTCGGCGGCCATCAAACCGGCAGGGCCA
Organism: uncultured Thermomonas sp.; assembly: GCF_937872235.1. Classification (NCBI taxonomy): domain Bacteria; kingdom Pseudomonadati; phylum Pseudomonadota; class Gammaproteobacteria; order Lysobacterales; family Lysobacteraceae; genus Thermomonas; species uncultured Thermomonas sp. Next base: position 19,668 of record NZ_CALMPC010000099.1, on the reverse strand, counting down.
CCGCCGATGATGGCAAGCGTAGGAGTTGGGAGGTTCGACATGCCGCCATGATCCCATGCCGGCAAGGCCCGATTACAATACGCGGATGATCTTGAATATTGCCGCCTACCTGTTTGTTGCGATTGATGATGCCGATGCCTTGGCACTGCGCCTGCGTGAGCGCGCCGAGGCCGACGGCCTGCGTGGCAGCATGTTGGTGACCCCCGAGGGTTTGAACCTGTTTCTGGCCGCCGCAGAGGTACCCTTGCGCGGTTTCCTGGCGTGGCTGCGCGAAGATGCACGGTTTGCCGATCTGCACGCGAAAGAGAGCTGGAGCGAAGCCGTGCCGTTTGCGCGGTTGAAGGTCAAGCGCAAGGCCGAAATCATCAGCTTTCGGCGCACGCATGCCTCGCCGCTGGAACTGGGGGAGCGCGCCCCTGCGGTCGCCCCTCGCACCTTGGCACGTTGGATTGCGCAAGGCCATGACGATGCCGGCAAGCGGTTGGTGTTGTTGGATACGCGCAACCAGCAGGAAGTGGCCTACGGCACCTTTCACAATGCCCTGACCTTGCCCATCGATAAATTCACCGACTTGCCTGCGGCGCTTGCACCGCACCGCGAAGGCTTGCGCGATGCCACCATCGTTAGTTTTTGTACCGGTGGCATCCGCTGTGAAAAAGCGGCGTTGTGGTTGCAGCAAGAGGGCTGGGACAACCTGCTGCAACTGGATGACGGCATCCTGGGTTATTTCGAACAGGTTGGCGGCGCAGGCTACGACGGTGGTTGCTTCGTGTTTGATCAGCGCATCAGCCTGGATCCGGCACTACGCCCATTGCAGGAGGGTGCGGCATGAGCTGGCTTGCGATCGCGATGATCGTCATCGGGGTTTGGGTGGCCATCAAGGTAGCCGGCGCATTGCTGAAACTGGTGTGCTGGGGTGTGGTCCTGATCGGAATTTATTGGTTTGTCGCGCCGATCATGCATTGGCCGCGGTTGTTCTGATTGCAGCGGCGTGATCAACCGCCAATCGCCATGCCCGCGGCGTGGCCCGATGCCCATGCCCACTGGAAATTGTAGCCGCCCAGCCAGCCGGTCACGTCCACCACTTCACCGATGAAATACAGGCCTGGGATGGTCTTGGATTGCAGCGTGCTGGACGACAGGCCATCCGTATCCACTCCTCCCAAGGTCACTTCGGCGGTGCGATAGCCTTCGCTGCCGCTGGCGATCAATGGCCATGCCGCTAACAGTTCGGCAATCGCGTGCAGTTCTGCCGGTGTGTATTGGCGCAGCGGTTTATTGGTCATCCAGTGTTCGCACAGGCGCTGGGCAAAACGTTTTGGCAGGACCTCGCCCAGCACGGTTTTCAACTCTGTGTCGCGCCGTGTGCGTTGCCAATCGGCAAGTTGTTGCGCGCCATCAATGCCGGGCAACAGATCCAGCCGCAGGTCATCACCGGGCTGCCAATACGAGCTGATTTGCAAAATCGACGGGCCGCTGATGCCGCGGTGGGTGATCAGCATGAAGTTGCGAAAACTCACACCATTGCACGTCGCCTCGACCGGCAATGACACCCCCGCCAAGTCCTGCAGGCGCTCGGCATGTTTGCCACTCAAGGTCAGTGGCACCAAGCCGGCGCGGGTGGGCAACACGTGCTGCCCAAACTGTTTGGCAAGCTGATAGCCAAATCCCGACGCGCCCATGCTGGGGATCGATAGCCCGCCACTGGCCACCACCAGTGCGGCGCTTGCAAAATGCCCTTGTGGCGTGTGCAGGCGGTAGTGGCCGGCATCGGTGTGTTCGACACGTTCAATCGTGCAATGCGTGCGAATCTCCACGCCGGCATGCGCGCATTCGGCCAGCAGCATCGCCACGATCTGTTTGGACGAATCATCGCAAAACAACTGCCCCAGCTCTTTTTCGTGATAAGCAATCCGGTGGCGCTCGACCAGCGCGATGAAATGCCACGGCGTGTAGCGCGCCAGCGCAGATTTGCAAAAATGCTTGTTGGCTGACACAAAGTTGGCGGGCGATGCGCCGGTGTTGGTGAAATTGCAGCGGCCTCCCCCGGACATCAGTATTTTTTTGCCTGCTTTATTGGCGTGATCCAGCACCAGCACGCGCAAGCCGCGTTGGCCAGCGGTGAGCGCGCACATCAGCCCGGCGGCACCGGCACCGATGACGATGGCATCAAATTGGGTGTTCACACCCATTCACGCGACGGCAGGGTGTGGCGGCGCTGCGGGCGACCTGCAAGGTCGAGGAAATTGTTGAACACGGCATCGGCTTGTTGCTGCATGGCGGCGATGTGTTGCTGCGTTTGCGTACGGATGGTGGCTTCATCGTGCAGCAAACCGGAGCTTGCCAATTCTTCGCGATATGCAGGATTGGCCAGCCAGCGCTCGATCAACGGCTGATCCATTTCCAGATGGAATTGGAAGCCATAGGCATTGTCGCCGTAGCGAAACGCCTGTTGTGCGCAGTCGGCGCTGGTGGCCAGATGGGTGGCCGATTGCGGGATTTCGAAGCGGCAACCATGCCACTGGAACACCGGTGTGGCGGGCTGCAGCGGGGCCAATACGGGGTCATCCATCCCTGCCGCGGTTTTATGCAGGGGGTACCAGCCAATTTCCTGCACGGGATTGCGCCGCACGGGCGCGCCCAGCACATGCGCGAGAAGTTGCGCACCCAAGCAGATGCCCAGCACGGGTTTTCCCTGCGCCAACATGGTTTCGATGGCGCGCATTTCGTTGCGCAGATGCGCACGCTGCGGGTGGTCTTCGACATTCATCGGCCCACCCAGCACGATCAACCCACGATAGCGATCCACATTGAGTTGGGCATCGGGATGGCGTTCGAAATTCTTGAACCGGATGCGATGACCGCGTCGACGAATCAGCGGGTCAAGCGTGCCGAGTGGTTCAGCAGCAACGTGTTGGAAGACAAGAAGGCGGGACATGGGGCAGGTGGGAAGGACGGTTGTGGTGACTATGCCAAAGCCAACGACAGCGGTGCCAATCCCGGATGCTTATGTCCTTATCGCGGGCCGCGCGGTTTGAACCCGCCGGGCTTGCCGCCGGGCTTGAAACCACCCGGTTTGAACCCGCCTGGCTTGCGTGGGCCACCGGGGCGGTCGTCGCCGCGCGGTGGGCCAAAGCTCCGCTTGCGCTTGGGTGCGTCGATATCGGCATCGCTGGCGAGTTTCATCCGCAGCGGCTTGCTGGCCACCCGCACGTTTTGCATGTGCTCCAGCAGTTCCGGTGGCATGCCATCGGGCAGATCCACCAAGGTAAAATCATCGCGGATATCAATCCGGCCGATATAGCGGCTTTCCAGATCGGCTTCGTTGGCAATCGCGCCCACGATATGCCCCGGCTGCGCGCCATGCTGGTGGCCCACTTCAATGCGGTAGGTGCGCATGCCGGCTTCTGGAGCGCCGTGTTCACGCGGTGTGCGTTCACGCGGCTCCCTCGGCTCACGCTGCGGCCGTTCACCGCGCTCGCTGCGATCGCGGGTGGGGCGGGCATCACGTGCTTCGAAAGCGCGTTCCGAAACCGCCGGTTTGGCCAGCAGCAAAGGGGCCTTGCCCTGTACCAGCTTGGCCAGCGCGGCGGCGACTTCCACCGCCGGCACGTTCTTCTCGCGCTCGTAGCGTTCCACCAAATCGCGGAAGATCGCCAGGTCATCGCTGGCCAGCGCCGCTTCGATCTTGTCGAGAAACTTGGCTACCCGGCGCTCGTTCACGGCATCCACGCTGGGCAGGTTCATCTGCTCGATCTTTTGCCGGGTGGCACGTTCAATCGCCCCCAGCATGCCGCGCTCACGCGGGGCCACAAACAAGATCGCCTCGCCCTTGCGCCCGGCACGGCCGGTGCGGCCAATCCGGTGCACATAGCTTTCGGTGTCGTAGGGGATGTCGTAATTGAGCACGTGGCTGATGCGATCCACATCCAGCCCGCGTGCGGCCACGTCGGTGGCCACCAGCACGTCAAGCTGGCCATCCTTCAAGCGCTGGATGGTGCGCTCACGGGTTTTCTGTTCCACATCCCCATTGATGGCGGCGGCGCTGAAGCCGCGTGCGGCGAGTTTTTCGGCCAGCTCATCGGTGCCCAATTTGGTGCGGGCGAAGATGATCATGGCATCGAACGGCTCGGCTTCCATGATCCGGGTCAGCGCGTCCAGCTTGTTGATGCCACTCACCATCCAGAATCGCTGGCGGATATTTTCGGCGGTGGACGTCTGCGATTTGATCGCGATTTCGGTCGGATCTTTCAGATACGTCTGCGCGATGCGCCTGATCTGGTTGGGCATGGTGGCCGAGAACAGCGCCACTTGCCGTGTTTCCGGGGTCTTTTTCAGCACCGCTTCCACGTCGTCGATGAATCCCATCCGCAGCATTTCGTCGGCCTCATCCAGCACCAGCATGCGCAATTGCGACAGATCCAGCGAGCCGCGTTCCAAATGGTCAATCACCCGGCCCGGCGTACCTACCACCACATGCACGCCGCGTTTCAATGCCGTCAGCTGCGGCAAATAGCTTTGCCCGCCGTAGATCGGCAGCACTTGGAAGCCGGGAATATGGTGGGCGTATTTCTGGAACGCCTCGGCGACCTGAATGGCCAGCTCACGGGTGGGTGCCAGCACCAGCACTTGCGGCTTGCTGGCCGGCGATTCCAGCAGGGCCAGCGCCGGCAGGGCGAATGCTGCTGTTTTGCCGGTGCCTGTCTGCGCTTGCCCGATCATGTCGCGGCCTGCCAGCAGGGCCGGAATGGTGGCGGCCTGGATCGGTGAAGGGGTTTCGTAGCCTACTTCGCGAAGCGCGGCCAGCAGGCTTTGCGGCAGGCCAAGATCAGAAAATGTCACAGGTGCGGTATCGCCGCTCATGGTGCCTCTGGGCGGGTTCGCCGGAAGATTCAAGGACGCATAGTGTACGCGTCTGCCGCTGAGTCGGCGCTCAACAGACTAAAGCGCGTTTTGATTCCCCCGGGTGTTTTGCAGAGCGGGATCGAAATAATCCTGCTGTGAATGCGAACGATTCTTGGCAATGGCGGATTTGCACTGATTTTGGCTGCTTTCGCTGGTTTTGTGGCACGCAAGGTCTGGTCGTCACTGCATATCGGCAGGTACAATGTGCGGCTGTTGCGAGTGGCTTTGGGTTCACTCGCGCCCACAGAAGACAGAGGCACGCGTGCTGGCCGAATATTTGCCCACTCTGCTGTTTTTGATCGTCGCCACCGGGATCGGCATTGCGCTGATCGTGATTGGCAACGTGATTGGCCCCAAGCGGCCGTCCGCCGAGAAGCTGTCGCCCTATGAGTGCGGCTTTGGTGCATTCGAGAACGCGCGCATGCCGTTCGACGTGCGCTACTACCTGGTCGCGATTTTGTTCATCGTGTTCGACCTGGAAATCGCCTTCGTGTTCCCGTGGGCCGTGGTATTCCGCGAGCTTGGGGTGTTTGGCCTGATCGAAATGGGCGTGTTCCTTGCGCTGTTGGTGATCGGCTTCGTGTACGTGTGGAAGCGCGGCGCGCTGGAGTGGGAATGAGCAATATCGTCCAGAATGTTTTGGAAGCCGCCAGCAACCCGTTGCCGGAGGGTCGGCTGGACGACATCCTGCGCCCCGATGGCGACAACCCGCTGCTGCAAAACGGCTATGTGACGACCAGTCTGGATGCGCTGTGGAATTGGGCGCGTACCGGTTCGATGTGGCCGATGACTTTTGGCTTGGCCTGTTGCGCAGTGGAAATGATGCATGCCGGCGCAGCGCGTCTGGATCTGGATCGTTATGGCGTGGTGTTCCGCCCGTCGCCACGCCAGTCCGACGTGATGATCGTGGCCGGCACCTTGGTCAACAAAATGGCCCCGGCGCTGCGCAAGGTCTATGACCAGATGCCCGACCCCAAGTGGGTGATTTCGATGGGTAGCTGCGCCAACGGCGGCGGCTACTACCATTACTCGTACTCCGTCGTGCGTGGTTGCGACCGCGTGGTGCCGGTGGATGTGTACGTGCCCGGCTGTCCGCCGACCGCCGAGGCGCTGGTGTACGGCATTTTGCAACTGCAGAAAAAAATCCGCCGCATGGAGCAAAACCCGTTCTCGAAGACGGCCAAGCCGGAGGGCGCGCGCGCATGAGCACGCAATTATCCGAGCAGCTCATCGCCCGCTTTGGTGCCGATGCCGTGCATGTGGCGCAACCGCATGGTGAAGTCACCCTGGAAGTGACCGCCAGTGCATGGCTGGCCACCTGCAAGGCGGTGCGCGACGAATTGGGCTTCGATACCTTCATCGACCTCTGCGGCATCGATTATCTGGGGTACGGCAATGACGAGTGGGATACCGTCGGGGTGTCCTCGGAAGGCTTCAGTCGTGGCGTGGAGGGGCAGGGCCCCGGCCGCTTCAACTGGGGCCAGCAACCCAGCCATCAGGTTGCCGATGCTGCTTCGGCCGCATTGGATGCGCGCGTCAGCAAGCGCTTTGCGGTGGTGCTGCACCTGTTGTCGATTCGCCATAACCAGCGTCTGCGCCTGCGTTGCTATACGCCAGACGACGGCTTGCCGGTGGTGGCGTCGGTCACCGGCCTGTGGGTGGGGGCCAACTGGTTTGAGCGCGAAGCGTTTGACCTGTACGGCATCATTTTTGAAGGCCACCCGGATCTGCGCCGGATTCTCACCGATTATGGTTTTGTGGGGCATCCGTTCCGCAAGGATTTCCCGCTGATCGGCAATGTGGAAGTGCATTACGACGAGGAGAAAAAGCGCGTGGTGTATGCGCCCGTCACCAGCGTCGAGCCGCGCGTGGGTGTGGCCCGCGTGATTCGCGACGATGCAGGCCTTGCCACCGCGCAAGCGGAAAGCAATAGCCGTATCTTGCAGCGGGAGGCGCGTCGATGAACGACTTGCTGACCCCCAATAGCGACACGTTCGCCAGTAATCCTGCGGAAGCCGCGCAAGAAATTCGCAACTACACGCTGAACTTCGGCCCGCAGCATCCGGCCGCGCACGGTGTGTTGCGCTTGATTCTGGAAATGGACGGCGAAGTGGTGCGCCGCTGCGACCCGCATATCGGGCTGCTGCATCGCGGTACTGAAAAACTGGCCGAATCCAAGCCGTTCAACCAGTCGATTCCGTATATGGATCGTCTGGATTACTGCTCGATGATGTGCAACGAGCACGCCTATGTGTTGGCGATTGAAAATTTGCTGGGCGTGCAGGCACCCGAACGCGCGCAGTGGATCCGCACGATGTTCGACGAGATCACCCGTATCCTCAACCACTTGATGTGGTTAGGTTCCAACGGACTGGATCTGGGCGCGATGGCGGTGTTCCTGTACGCCTTCCGCGAACGCGAAGAATTGATGGACACCTATGAAGCGGTGTCTGGCGCACGCATGCACGCCGCCTACTACCGCCCCGGCGGCGTGTATCGCGACTTGCCCGACGTGATGCCCAAGTACAAGGAATCGCCGTGGCGCAAAGGGCAAAAGCTCAAGCGCTTCAACGAGGCGCGTGAAGGTTCACTGCTGGATTACCTGGAGCAGTTCACCAAGGACTTCCCGGGCCGGGTGGACGAGTACGAAACCCTGCTGACCGGGAACCGTATCTGGAAGCAGCGCACTGTCGGTATTGGCGTGGTGACCCCCGAACAAGCCAAGGCCTGGGGCATGAGCGGCGCGATGTTGCGCGGTTCAGGCATTGAATGGGACCTGCGCAAGAAGCAGCCTTACGCCAAGTACGCGGAAGTGGATTTCGATATCCCGGTCGGCGTCAACGGCGACTGCTACGACCGCTATCTGGTGCGTGTTGCCGAAATGCGCCAATCCAACCGCATCATCGCGCAATGCGTGCAATGGCTGAAGGCCAACCCCGGCCCGGTGATGCTGAACAATTACAAGGTGTCACCGCCCAGCCGCGGCGAAATGAAGCACAGCATGGAAGCGCTGATCCACCACTTCAAACTGTTCTCGGAAGGCTATTGCGTACCCGCCGGCGAGACCTATGCCGCGGTCGAAGCACCCAAGGGCGAGTTTGGCTGCTATCTGGTGTCGGACGGCGCCAACAAACCGTTCCGCGTGCATCTGCGTGCACCGGGGTTTGCGCATTTGTCGTCGATGGATGACATCACCAAGGGACACATGCTGTCCGACGTCGTGGCCATGATCGGCACCTACGACATCGTGTTCGGCGAGGTTGATCGATGAAAGCAACAGGCAATTTCGAAGCGTGCCGCAACGTGGATCCGATGGTGGCATTGTCGGACGCAACCCGTGCGCATATCGACCACTGGTTGACCAAGTTCCCACCGGAGCGCAAGCGCTCGGCGGTGCTGCAGGGTTTGTATGCCGCGCAGGAGCAAAACCAGGGCTGGCTGACCGATGCGCTGATCGCCGCGGTGGCCAAGTACCTGGACCTGCCGCCGGTGTGGGCCTATGAAGTGGCCACGTTCTACTCGATGTTCGAAACCAAGCCGGTGGGCCGCAACAATGTGGCGTTTTGCACCAATATCAGTTGCTGGCTCAACGGTGCGCAGGAATTGCTGGCGCATGCCGAGCAGAAGCTGGGTTGCAAGCTGGGCGAGTCCTCCGCCGATGGCCGCGTGTACCTGAAGAACGAAGAAGAATGTGTCGCCGCGTGCTGCGGCGCGCCGGTGGTGGTGATCAACGGGCATTACCACGAAAAACTCACGCCACAAAAAGTGGATGCGCTGCTGGATGGGCTGAAGTAATGGGCGTTCACTCTCACTATTCGGAAGGCTATGGTCCGGTCGGTCCCGCACCGAAAGAGCATCAGGCCGTGTATACCACGCTGCATTTCGACAAGCCGTGGTCGTATGAAAATTACCTCAAGACCGGCGGCTACCAGGCGCTGCGCAAAATCCTGACCGAAAAGATCCCGCCCGCCGACATCATCGAGCTGGTCAAGGCTTCCGGTCTGCGCGGGCGTGGCGGCGCGGGCTTCCCCACTGGCCTCAAGTGGAGCTTCATGCCCAAGCACGAGGGTGAAAAATACATCCTGTGCAATTCGGACGAGTCCGAACCGGGGACCTGCAAGGACCGCGACATCCTGCGCTACAACCCGCACGCAGTGCTGGAAGGGCTGGCCATCGCCTGCTACGCCACCAATACCAAGGCGGCCTACAACTACATGCGTGGCGAGTTCCACCACGAGCCGTTCGAACATATCGAAGAGGCGCTGGCCGAGGCTTACAAACACGGCTGGCTGGGCAAAAATATTCTGGGTTCGGGTATCGATATCGATATCCATAACGCCCTTGGTGCCGGTGCTTACATCTGCGGCGAAGAAACCGCATTGATGGAATCGCTGGAAGGCAAGAAAGGCCAGCCGCGCTACAAGCCGCCGTTCCCGGCCAATTTCGGCCTGTACGGCAAGCCCACCACGATCAACAACACCGAGACCTATGCCTCGGTGCCGGCCATCGTGCGCAATGGCGCCGAATGGTTCATGAGTTTGGGCAAGCCCAACAACGGCGGCTGCAAGATTTTCTCGGTCTCCGGCCATGTAGCCAATCCGGGCAATCATGAAATCCGCCTTGGCACGCCGTTCCCGGAATTGCTGGCGATGTGTGGCGGTATCCGCAATGGTCACAAGATCAAGGCGGTGATTCCCGGTGGTTCCTCGATGCCGGTGCTGCCGGGCGAGGTGATGCTGCAGTTGACCATGGACTACGACGCGATCCAGAAAGCGGGCTCGGGCCTGGGCTCCGGCGCGGTGATCGTGATGGACGAAACCACCTGCATGGTGCGGGCCTGCCAACGCATCAGCCAGTTCTACAAAGCCGAAAGCTGCGGCCAGTGCACGCCATGCCGCGAAGGCACCGGCTGGATGCATCGGATGTTGACCCGGATCGTCAACTTCGAGGCCACGCTGGACGATTTGCAGATGCTGCGCGCCTCGGCCGGGCAGATTGAAGGCCACACCATTTGTGCCTTCGGTGAAGCCGCCGCATGGCCGGTGCAGGGGTTCCTGCGCCATTACTGGCATGAATTCGAATATGCCATCGTGAACAAGCGCTTCTACGTCGATGACGAGCGCGCCGGCACGCTGGTTCAGTCTGAAAAGGTGGTTGCGTGAGCGCACAACCCGTCAATCCGAATCTGCCGCCCGACCACGTCACCGTCTTCATCGACGGTGTCGAGATGGCCGCGCCCAAAGGCTCGATGATTATCCAGGCCGCCGACAAGGCCGGTATCCCGATTCCGCGTTTCTGCTACCACGAGAAACTGCCGATTGCCGCCAATTGCCGCATGTGCATGGTGGATACCGAAGTGGGGGGCCGCGCCGCGCCCAAGCCGTCGCCGGCTTGCGCCACGCCGGTGATGGATGGCATGAAGATCTACACGCGCAACGACAAGGCGCTGAAAGCGCAGCGCAATGTGATGGAGTTTTTGCTGATCAACCATCCGCTGGACTGCCCGGTGTGTGACCAGGGCGGCGAATGCGAGTTGCAGGATCTGTCGTTGGGCTATGGCCGTTCGGTCAACCGGTTTGTCGAGCGCAAGCGCACCGTGGCCGATGAGGATCTGGGTCCGCTGGTCGCCAGCGAAATGACCCGCTGCATCCAGTGCACCCGCTGCATCCGTGTCACTGCCGAAATCGCCGGCACCTACGAGCTGGGTGGCATGTATCGTGGCGAAAACCTGCAGATCGGCACCTTCGACGGCAAGCCGCTGACCACCGAGTTGTCCGGCAACGTGATCGACGTGTGCCCGGTGGGCGCGCTGACCAACAAAGTGTTCCGCTTCAAGGCGCGTCCGTGGGAACTCACCGCGCGGCCATCGCTGGGGTATCACGATGCGCTGGGCAGCAACCTGTTCCATCACGTGCGCCGTGGCGAACTGTTGCGCAGCGTGCCGCGTGACAACGAAGCGGTCAACGAATGCTGGCTGTCCGACCGTGACCGCTATGCGCACGCAGGCTTGACCGCCGGCGACCGCGCCACCGTGCCGCTGATTCGTGATGGTGATAGCTTCCGCGAAGCGTCGTGGGAAGAAGCGCTGGCCAAGGCCGCACAGATTCTGCAAGACAATGCCGGCGACAATTTGGGCGTGCTGGTGCATCCGGCAACCTCGAATGAAGAGGGTGCGTTGTTGGCGCGTCTGGCCGCAGGCTTGGGCACCGGCAATCTCGATCACCGCATCGCCCAGCAAGACCTGTCCGATGGTGCGCAAGCACAAGCGTTTGCAATGCCAGTGGCCGAGATCGAACAAGCCGATGTCATCGTGATCGTGGGTAGCCACCTGCGCTTTGAAGTGCCGTTGCTGCACCAGCGGGTGCGCAAGGCGGTCAAGCGCGGCGCACGCGTGTTCGTGGTCAATCCGGTGGATTTCGAGTTCACCTTCGCCATTGCCGGCAAGCAGATCGTGCCGCCGTCGCAATTGGCGTCGGCGCTGGCCAATGTCGATGTCGGCGATACTGGCAATGTTGCGGTAATCGTTGGCGGCGTGGCTGAAAACAGCCCGTATGCCGCCGCGATTCGCAGTGCAGCCACCGCCTTTGCCGCGGCCAGGAACGCCAGGCTGTGCCGCATCCCGCAAGGGGCCAATGCGTTGGGTCTCAGCCGTGCCGGGGTGCTGCCCAGTACACGCGATGCACAAACCATGCTGCGCGAACCGCGCAAGGCCTATGTGCTGTACGGCATCGAGCCGGGCCTGGATTTTGCCGATCAGCAAGTCGCGATGAAAGCGCTGGGCCCCGCGCAGGTGGTGGCGTTCAGCCAGTTTGCCTGTACCTCCACCCGTGCGGTGGCCGATGTGATTCTGCCGATTGGCGCGCTGCCGGAAATCGACGCCAGCCTGACCAATCTGGATGGCATCGAGCAGCAAGCACAGCCCGCTGGCAAATTGCCGGGGCAGGCGCATTCGGGCTGGCGCGTGTTGCGTGCACTCGGCGGCGATCTGCACGTAGCCGGTTTTGAGTTCACCGATCTGGCCGGCTTGCGCGCCAGTCTTGCGCCGCAGGCGGTGCAGGTGGCCAAGGGGGCAGCGGTGGCGGTCAGCGGCAGCGGTTTGGACGTGGTGGTATCGCAAGCCATCTATCGGGTGGATGCGGTGACCCGGCGCTGCGACGCCTTGCAAGCGCATCCGCTGACCACCGGCCCACGCGCCGTGCTGCACCCCGTCGATGCGGCAGGGATGGCCGATGGTGCGATGGTGCAACTGGCCACGGGGTCCGGGAAGGCCACCTTGCCGGTGCGGCTGGATGTGCGCGTTGCCCCAGGCAGTGTGTGGATTGAATCGGGCTACGGTGCCACTGCACCGCTGCTGACCGCAGGCAAGCTGGAGGTCGTACGCGCATGACTATCGCGATGAACCTCGCGGCCAACCCGCTGATGCAATACGCCATTGATCCCTTGCGTGAATTGCTGTTGTCGTTCGGCACATTGGGCATGCTGGTGTGGGTCGTGCTGAAGATCCTCGCCATCGCCGTGCCGGTGATCGTGTCCGTGGCCTTCTACGTGGTCTGGGAGCGCAAGCTGATCGGCTGGATGCACGTCCGCCATGGGCCGATGTACGTCGGCTGGGGCGTCCTCCAAGCCTTCGCCGACGTGTTCAAACTGTTGTTCAAGGAAGTGGTGCAACCTACCGTTGCGCATCCGGTACTGTATCGCCTGGCCCCCATGTTGGCGCTGGTGCCGGCATTTGCGGCGTGGGCAGTGGTGCCGTTTGACACCCGGGTGGTGCTGTCCAATGCCAATGCCGGTTTGCTGTACCTGTTGGCGATGACCTCGCTGGGGATCTATGGCGTGATCATTGCCGGTTGGGCGTCGAACTCGAAGTACGCCTTCCTCGGCGCGATGCGCGCTTCGGCGCAGATGATCAGCTACGAAATCGCGATGGGATTCTCGCTGGTCGGTGTACTGATCGCCGCGGGCAGCTTGAACCTGTCCGAAATCGTGATGGCGCAATCCGGCAAGGGCTTGGTCAGTTGGTTCTTTATCCCGCTGGCCCCGCTGTTTGTGGTGTATTTCGTGTCCGGTGTGGCCGAAACCAACCGCGCACCGTTCGACGTGGTGGAAGGCGAATCGGAAATCGTTGCCGGGCACATGGTCGAATATTCCGGCTCGCAGTTCGCGCTGTTCTTCCTGGCCGAATACGCCAACATGTTGCTGGTCAGCTTCCTGACCGCAACCTTCTTCATGGGCGGCTGGCTGTCCCCCATCCCGCCGTCGTGGACGGCCAACATTCCGCTGCTTGGGGTGGTGCTGGGCGATGGTTGGTGGTGGTTGCTGCTCAAGGTGGGTTTCTTCGCCACCTGCTTCATCTGGTTCCGCGCCGCGTTCCCGCGCTACCGCTATGACCAGATCATGCGGCTGGGTTGGAAGGTCTTTATCCCGATCACCATCGCTTGGATTTTTGTCACCGCACTGCTGGTGTACTTCGGCGTGATTGGTGGCCATGCAATGGGAGCGGTGGCATGAGCAAGGTTGTGCAATACCTCAAAAGCTTGCTGCTGCTGGAATTGCTCGGCGGCCTGTGGCTGACGTTGAAGTATCTGTTCCGTCCCAAGTACACCTTGATGTACCCGATGGAAAAGACCCCGGCGTCGCCGCGTTTCCGTGGGGTGCACGCACTGCGCCGCTACGCCAATGGCGAAGAGCGCTGCATCGCCTGCAAATTGTGCGAAGCGGTGTGCCCGGCCTTGGCCATCACCATTGAAGCGGCACCGCGTGCGGATGACGGCACCCGCCGCACCACCCGCTATGAAATCGATTTGTTCAAATGCATTTTCTGCGGCTTCTGCGAAGAGTCTTGCCCCACCGACTCGATCGTGGAAACCCACATCCACGAATACCATTTCGACCAGCGCGACCAAAGCGTGCTGACCAAGCAGAAATTGCTGGCCATTGGCGACCGCCTCGAGGCGGAGATCGCCGAACGTCGCGCCGCCGACGCCCCGTATCGCTGAGGCAGACCTGAGCATGGACTTCGATTTTCAAACCCTTGCTTTCCTCACCTTCGCCGCGGTTGCGGCGGCGGCAGGGCTGGCTGCAATCACCGCCCGCAATGCGGTGCACGCCGTACTGTGGCTGGTGCTGACGTTTTTCTCGGTGGCCTGTACCTGGATCGTGGGCGGGGCCGAGTTTCTTGGCGTTGCCCTGGTGCTGGTGTATGTCGGCGCGGTGATGGTGCTGTTCCTGTTCGTGGTGATGATGCTGGACATGGACAAAACACCGATGCGGCAAGGCTATGTGCGCTATCTGCCGGTCGGGCTGGTGGTGGCGGTGCTGATGCTGGTGCAGATGCTGGCCTTGATCGGTGTGCGCAGCGCCGTACAGACGCCGCTGGCCGACAACGCCGCGGTGGCTGCCGACATCCCCAACACCACCTGGCTGGCGCGCGCCCTGTTCACCGAATTCATGCTGCCGTTTGAAGTGGCCGCGGTGATTTTGACGGTCGCGGTGGTGGCTGCGGTGATGTTGACCTTGCGTCGGCGCCCGGGTGCCAAGCACCAAAACCCGGCCGAACAAGTTCGCGCACGCCCGGCCGACCGCGTACGCATGGTGAAGATGGCAGCAGTGCAAGCAGCCACGCAAGCCAAGCCGGAGGAGGGCACGCCATGACCAATCTCATCTCGGCCCTGACCCTGGGCCATTACCTGACGCTGGGCGCGGTACTGTTTTGCATCAGCGTGGCGGGGCTGTTCTTGAACCGCAAGAACGTGATCATGCTGCTGGTGTCGCTGGAGCTGATGCTGCTCTCGGTCAACATCAATTTCGTCGCGTTCTCGCGTTCGCTGGGCGATGCCGCGGGGCAGGTGTTCGTGTTCTTCATCCTGACCGTGGCTGCTGCCGAGGCCGCGATTGGCTTGGCCATCCTGGTCACCTTGTTCCGCAACCGCCGCAGCATTGATGTTGCGGACATTGATAGTTTGAAGGGCTGACCTGATGGATTCGGCAATCCTGATCTCCAAGACCCACCTGTTGCTGGTCGTCTTGCTGCCCTTGATCGGCAGCATCTTGGCTGGCTTGTTTGGTCGCCAAATCGGCCGCGCCGGTGCGCACAGCGTCACCATCCTCGGCGTGGCTGCCAGCTGCGCGCTGTCGGCCCATGTGCTGTGGCAGTTGTTGCAAGGTGCCGCGCCATTCAACGAGAACCTGTACACCTGGCTGCAAGCCGGCGACATCTCGGTCAATGTCGGTTTCATGGTCGACAAGCTGACTGCGATGATGATGGTGGTGGTCACCTTCGTGTCGCTGCTGGTGCACATCTACACCATCGGCTACATGGCCGAAGACGATGGCTACCAGCGCTTCTTCAGCTATATCTCGCTGTTCACCTTCAGCATGTTGATGCTGGTGATGAGCAACAACTTCATGCAGCTGTTCTTTGGCTGGGAAGCGGTGGGCCTGGTGTCGTACCTGCTGATTGGTTTCTGGTACAAGAAACCGACCGCCGTGTTTGCCAACCTGAAAGCCTTCCTGGTCAACCGCGTCGGTGACTTCGGCTTTTTGCTGGGGATCTCGGGCGTGCTGTACTGGATTGGCACGCTGGATTACGCCACCGCGTTCGCCAATGCAGGCGTGATCAAGGACATGACCGTGCAAATCCTGCCCGGGCATACTTGGATGGTGCCCACCGTCATTTGCATCTGCCTGTTCATTGGTGCGATGGGCAAGTCGGCGCAGGTGCCGCTGCATGTGTGGCTGCCCGATTCGATGGAAGGCCCCACCCCCATTTCGGCACTGATCCACGCCGCCACCATGGTGACCGCCGGTATCTTCATGGTGGCGCGCATGTCGCCGCTGTTCGAGCTGTCGGAAACCGCGCTCAATTTCATCCTGTTCATCGGTGCCACCACCGCGTTCTGGACCGGTTTGATCGGCATGGTGCAAAACGACATCAAGCGCGTGGTGGCGTATTCCACCTTGTCGCAGCTGGGCTACATGACGGTGGCGTTGGGCGTGTCGGCGTATTCGGCGGCGGTCTATCACCTGATGACGCACGCCTTCTTCAAGGCGCTGCTGTTCCTGGGTGCCGGCTCGGTGATCATCGGCATGCACCACGAGCAGGACATGACCAAGATGGGCGGTCTGCGCAAATACATGCCGATCACCCATATCACCATGTGGATTGGCACCCTGGCGCTGGTGGGCACACCGTTCTTCAGTGGCTTCTATTCGAAGGACACCATCATTGAAGCCGCCGCGCATCACGCCGCCGAAAATGCGGGCAGTTTCATCGCCCAATATGCCAACTGGGCGGTGTTGCTGGGTGCGTTTGTCACCAGTTTCTACAGCTTCCGTCTGCTGTATCTGACCTTCTTTGGCGAAGAACGCTTCCGCAACAACCACGCGCACGATGCACATGGCGCGCACGATGATGCGCATCACGATGCACATGGCCATCACGGCGTGCATGTGCCACACGAATCGCCATGGGTGGTGACCGTGCCACTGGTGCTGCTGGCGATTCCGTCGATGCTGATCGGCTTCTTCACGGTTGGTCCGATGTTGTTTGGCACCGACATGCTGGGCCACGTCAAGCAATTGCCGTTCTTCCTCGGCGCCATTGAAGTGCTGCAAGAGAACGACGTGATTGCGGCATTGGCGCACGAGTTCCATGGCCCGGTCGCGTTTGCCCTGCACGGGTTCATGGCGCCGGCCTTCATGCTGGCACTGATGGGCTTCTTCCTGGCCACCTTGCTGTACATGGTCAAGCCGGAATGGCGGGTGGCCATTACCCGCCATTTGGCGTGGCCGATTCGCCTGCTGCAACGCAAGTACTACATGGACGATCTGTGGATTGGCGGGTTTGCCGGCGGTGGTTTGAAGATCGGCAAAGCGTCCAGTTCGATCGACAGCGGGCTGATCGACGGTGCCGTCAACGGCAGCGTCAGCTTCATCGGCATGGTGGCAGCGCTGGCCCGCAGGGTGCAGACCGGCTACCTGTACCACTATGCCTTCGCAATGATTTTGGGTTTGGTCGCGCTGCTGGCGATGGCCAAGTACTACTGGCTGTAAGCCGGTACCGATGACTGGATGGAAACTGCAAGCGTGACCCACTGGCCCCTGCTTAGTTTGTTGATCTGGCTGCCGATTCTTGGCGGCGTGTTCACCCTGATGGCTGGCAACAAGCGGCCGGATCTGGCGCGTTGGATTGCGCTGGGGTTTGCCTTGCTGACCTTCGTGGTGAGCTTGCCGCTGCTCACCGACTTCCAGATGGGGAGCGCGGCGATGCAGTTCGTCGAGCAGCGTGCGTGGATTCCGGCGTATGACATCCAGTACCACTTGGGTGTGGATGGCCTGTCGGTGCCGCTGATCGTGCTGACCACCTTGGTGGGTGCATTGGTGCTGGTGGGCGCATGGGGTTCGGTGAACAAGCGTGTGGCGCAGTACTACGCCAGCCTGATGATTCTGGAAGGCGCGATGATCGGCGTGTTCTGCGCGCTGGACTCGATGCTGTTCTATGTGTTCTTCGAAGCGATGCTGATCCCGATGTTCATCGTGATCGGCGTGTGGGGTGGCCCGCGCCGCATTTATGCGTCGATGAAGTTCTTCCTGTACACCTTCATCGGTTCGGTGTTCATGCTGATTGGCCTGATCTACCTGTATCTGAAGGGCGGTAGCTGGCAGATCGCCGACATGGCCGCGCTGCCGCTCAGCATGACCGAGCAAACCTGGTTGTTCTGGGGCTTCTTCGCCGCGTTCGCGATCAAGGTGCCGATGTTCCCGGTGCACACCTGGTTGCCGGATGCGCACGTGGAAGCGCCCACCGGTGGTTCGGTGGTGCTGGCCGCGATCATGCTGAAAATTGGCGGCTACGGTTTCCTGCGCTTCACCCTGCCGATCGTGCCCGACGCCGGCCACGAATTTGCATGGTTGATGATCGCATTCAGCCTGATCGCCATTGTCTATGTGGGCATGGTGGCGCTGGTGCAGGCCGACATGAAGAAGCTGATCGCGTACTCGTCGGTCGCGCACATGGGCTTCGTGATTCTGGGCACCTTCATCGCATTTGCGCTGGTACGTGACCAGAACCTGGGCGATGCCGCACGCCTCGGTTTGCAGGGCGCCATGGTGCAGATGATTTCGCACGGTTTCATTTCCGGTGCGATGTTCTCCTGCGTGGGCGTGTTGTACGACCGCATGCATACCCGCATGATCAAGGACTACGGCGGAGTCGCCAAGGTCATGCCGTGGTTCGCGCTGTTCTGGGTGTTCTTCGCCATGGCCAATTGCGGTCTGCCGGGTACCAGCGGTTTCGTGGGTGAATTCCTGGTGGTGTTGGCCAGCTTCCAGCAGAACCCGCTGATCGGTTTGGGTGCAGCCTTGACCTTGATCATCAGTGCGGCGTATTCGCTGTGGCTGACCAAGCGGATCATCTGGGGCGAGGTAGGCAACGCGCACGTGGCCGAGCTCACCGACATCAACGCACGCGAATGGATCGTGCTGGGCGTGTTCGCTGCCTTTACCCTGGCGCTGGGGGTGTATCCCAAGCCGCTGACCGATTTGATGGAGCCGTCCATCGCGCAACTGGCGGGTCAGCTCGCCGCGACCAAACTTTAAGGACATGACGACGATGCAGGCCACTCTCGCCATGCCGGCAGTCACCCAATTGCTGCCGCTGATTCCCGAACTGGTGCTGGTCGGCGCCGCGTTTGGATTACTGATGCTGGATCTGTTCCTGAAGGACAGCCAGCGCGTGTTCACCCATGTGTTGTCGGTGCTGGCGCTGTTGCTGGTGGCCGGTTTGATTGCGTGCGGCGTGGGTGTGGGCGATGACACCAGCGTGCTCAACAACATGTTCGTGCGCGACACCATGGCCGATGTGCTGAAAATCAGTACCTGCCTGATTTCCGCAGTGGCCTTGCTGTTTGTGTGGCCGTACCTGCGTGATCGCGGCCTGTACAAAGGCGAAGTGTCGGTGCTGGTGCTGTTTGCGGTCCTCGGCATGCTGCTGCTGATCTCGGCCGGCAGCCTGATCATGGTGTATCTGGGCCTGGAGCTGCTGGCGTTGAGTTCGTACGCGCTGGTGGCCGTGGACCGCGACAGCAAGTTGGCGTCGGAAGCGGCGATGAAGTACTTCGTGCTGGGCGCGCTGGCCTCGGGCTTGCTGCTGTACGGCATGTCGCTGGTGTATGGCGCCACCGGCAGCCTGGATCTGGCCACCATTCGCGAGGCCGCCCCCGGCGTGGCGCAGCCCATGCTGCTGCTCACCGGCGTGGTGTTCATGATCGCCGGCATCGCCTTCAAGTTTGGCGCAGCGCCGTTCCATATGTGGCTGCCCGACGTCTATCACGGCGCACCCACACCGATCACCTTGTTCATTGGTTCCGCGCCCAAACTGGCGGCGTTTGCCATGGTGGTGCGCCTGCTGGGCTTTGGGGCTTCGCCGCTGGCTGCGCAGTGGCAGCCGATGTTGGCGGTACTGGCAGCATTGTCGCTGGTGCTGGGCAATGTCATCGCGTTGATGCAGACCAATCTCAAGCGCATGCTGGCGTATTCCACCATCTCGCATGTCGGCTTTTTGTTCCTCGGCCTTGCCGGCGGCGGCGCCGAAGGCTATGCCGCTTCGATGTTCTACGCGATCAGCTACGCGCTGATGGCGACCGCCGCGTTCGGGGTGATCGTGCTGTTGTCGCGCCGTGGGTTCGAGGCCGACAACATCGACGACTTCAAGGGCCTGAACGCGCGCGACCCGTGGAGTGCCGGCATGGTGCTGTGCGTGATGGC
>NZ_CALMPC010000098.1:0-20984 GCF_937872235.1 uncultured Thermomonas sp. | reverse complement strand
CCATTGGCGCGGCGCCTGCAGGCGGTGCTGGAGACGCCGCTGGCCGAAGGCGGTGGCCCGCGCCTGTGCGATCTCGCGGCCGATGACATGCGTGCGGAACTCGAGTTCAACTACCGGCTCGACGGCGTATCGCTGCGCGCCTTGCGCAAGGCCTGCGAGGCCCATGGGGAGCCCGGCCTGGTGCCGGTACGCGAACAGACCCTGGCGGGCTTGATGAACGGCAAGATCGACCTCGTGTTCGCCCACGGCGGTCGCTTCCACGTGCTGGACTACAAGGGCAACCAGCTCGCCGCCGGATCGCAAAGCTGCCTGCAGGACTACGCCCCTGCGGCGCTGGAGGCGAAGATGCTGGCCACTGGCTACCGCCTGCAGGCGCTGCTCTACACCGTTGCGGTCGAGCGCTACCTGCGCGAGCGCCTGGGCAAGGACTACCGCCGCGACCAGCACCTCGGTGACTGCTGGTACCTGTTCATCCGCGCGGTCGGCCTGCGCCTGCCGGACGGCACGCCCTGCGGCGTCTGGCGCCAGCGGTTTGATGATGGCCTGCTGGATGCCGTGCAGGGTGTGCTGGGGCTGGACCTGGAGGAGGCTGCATGAGCGCGTACACCGCCGGCGAGGCATTCGGTTTCGCTCGACAGCAACGGGTGGTGGACAGTCCCGACGAGTGGCGCGACCTCGATCGCGCGGTCTGGCACTGGGTGATGGCGCATGGTGGCGACGAGGCGACCGCCCGAGCGGCGGCTTGGGCCAGCCACGCCGAAGGCCAGGGCCACAGCGCGCTGCCACTGGCGTATTGCGACAGCAGCGGGCGACGGGTGCTGGATGACCGGCAATGCGACGCGCTGGCGCGAAGCCCGCTGGTGGCCGCGGTGCAGGCGGGTGATGCGCCGGAGGCACGGCCGCTGGTGCTGGATGGCGAGCATCTCTACCTGCTGCGCAATCATCGCGCCGAAGTGGACGTGGCCCGTGCGCTGCGCGCCCGCCGCGATGCCGCGCACGCACCGCGCAGCCCGATCAGCGATGCCGACCTGCGCGCGCTGTTCAACGGCAGCTGGCAGGACGCCGAGGAGCGCCAGCGCGCCGCCGTGCGCCAGGCCCTCGGCCGTCGCCTGATGGTGCTGACCGGTGGTCCGGGGACCGGCAAGACGACGACCGTGCTGCGCATGCTGCTGGGACTGTCGTGCGAACACCACGCCGTCACCGGCCGTCTGCCGCAGCTGCGGATCGCCGCGCCCACCGGCAAGGCCGCGCAACGGCTGGCGGAATCGTTGCGGCAAGGGGCCGAGCGCCTGCACGGTGGCGCACAGCCAATCGGGGCGGAATGGCTGCCGCATCTTGGCGCGGTGCTCACCGCCGATGCCGCCACCGTGCATCGCCTGCTGGGCAGCCGCGGCCGACATGGCGGCTACACATTCCACGCGGGCGAGCCGCTGCCGGCCGACATCGTCGTCATCGACGAAGCCTCGATGCTCGATCTCGGCCTGCTGCGCGCCCTGCTGGCGGCATTGCGCGAGGACGCGGTGCTGGTGCTGGTGGGCGATGCCGACCAGCTCACCTCGGTCGGTACCGGCTCGGTGATGATGGACGTGGTGCAGGCACTGGAAGACGACCTGCGCGGCGACCTGGTGCGGCTGTCGCACTGCTTCCGCGCCGATGTCGCGCTGGTGCCGATCAACGAAGCCGTGCGTGCCGGGGATGTCGCGGCGTTCGATGCCGCCATCGGCGCCGCCACTGTGCATGCGGTGCCCGACGTGGCCAGCCTGCGCCGCCGCCTGTTCGCCTGGGCGCGCGACCTGCAGGCCGCGCTGGAAGCAGTGGCCATCACCACGCCGGTTGCCGCGAACCACCAGCGCGCATTGGCTGCGCGGCTCGCGGTATTGCGTCGCCAGCAGTTGCTGTGCGCCCTGCGCGAAGGCTCGTTCGGTGCGACCCAGGCCGCCGAAACGATTGCCGCGCGCCTGCGCGCGTGGGAGGCGCTGGCGCCGTGGTCCGGCGGCGCGTGGTATCCGGGCCGCTGCGTGATGGTGACCCGCAACGACCACGCCGCACGCCTCTACAACGGCGATGTCGGCGTGTGCGTGCTGGTCGAGGACGACGCCGGCAAGCCGCTGCTCCAGGTCGCGTTCGAACGCACGCCCGATGCCGCACCGGTCAAGGACGACACCACCGACGGCGGCGTGCGCCTGCTCGATCCCAATACCCTGCCGCCACACGAAGACGCATTCGCGCTGACCGTGCACAAAAGCCAGGGCTCCGAGTACGACCGCGTGGCCGTGCTGCTGCCCCCCGATCCCGCCTCGCCCCTGCTGGTGCGACAGATGCTTTACACCGGCATGTCCCGCGCCAAAACCGTCGTCGAGTTGTGGGCGCTGTCGGAGGTCACGAAAAAAGCCCTGTCCACGCGGCTGGCGCGGCATGGGCGGCTGGCAAACCGAATAAGCGCATCCCGGCATGGATGACCTGGACGGCTACGCTGAACGAGTGCGCATGCAGTCACTGACGATTGGCTACGATTTGGCTAGGCTAGGAACGAGAAAGGGCCGCCGAAGCGACCCTAAATCATTGAAAAAATTGGCGCCCGAAGTTGGACTCGAACCAACGACCCCCTGATTAACAGTCAAGTGCTCTAACCGGCTGAGCTATTCGGGCGGGGAGCGGCATTGTAGTCGGCACTCTCCGTTCGGGCAAGCGCTTGCAGCGAAAATATTGCAATTGATGACGGGTACGCGCTTATGCGGGGCAGGGCGTGGTGGCTTTGGGATGTTCGCTGCGTGGGCGTCCCATGTTGTTGACAATCACTTGGCCCAGCAGCTCACCGGCGTGGTTGCAGATGGAAATGGTGAGATTGCTGCCGGCGCTGCTGCCATCGGGCAGGTAGCGTAATTGCTGACGCCCGGTGGTGCTGACCACGCGCAGGTGTGTGCTGGTGGGTTGCAGGTCCACCCGTAGGATGTCGTCATTGTGGTCGGGACGGCGGTTGCCATCGTCGTCCACGAACAGCATCCAGCCGGTGCTCCAATCGATACCAGCGGCGCAGCTGGTACCGTCGCTGGAGGGGCACAACACGGCGCGGCGGTTGCGGCTGACGGCAGCCATTCGCGCTAGTTGCATGTGCGTGGTCAGGGAAGCTGCGGCGGCCGTGGCGCGTTGGTGTTCGATAAAACTTGCCATGGCCGGGCCCGCAACACCCGCCAAGATCGCGATGATCGCCAAGGTGATGGTCAATTCGATCAGAGTGAAGCCAAAGTGCTGGCGGCGCATGGCGAGATTCCCGTGGGTGTGCAAGTCAGGCTAGGCGCGCCGGACTGAAGCGGGGATCGGCAGACGCCTGGACGCGATGTCGGAAAACCCCGAAATTGGGTCAGGAGTTTTGAGGTCTGTGCCTCAGGCGGCTTCGGCGTAAACTCAGCGGTTGCCCTTTGCCGTGCCCGCGATGAGCCAGTCCGTTCCCTCCGATCTCGACCTTGCCACTGCTTCGGATCGCTTCGAGTTGGTTTCGCCTTACCAGCCGGCAGGCGATCAGCCGCAGGCGATTGAAAAACTGGTGGCCAATTTTGGCGCGGGCATTGCCAAGCAGGTGCTGCTGGGTGTGACCGGTTCGGGCAAGACCTACACCATTGCCAATATGATCGAGGCGGTGCAAAAGCCGACTTTGGTGATGGCGCCCAACAAGACCCTGGCGGCGCAGTTGTATGGCGAATTCCGCGCATTTTTTCCACGCAATGCGGTCGAGTATTTCGTCAGCTATTACGACTACTACCAGCCCGAAGCCTACTTGCCGTCGACCGATACCTTCATCGAGAAGGACAGTTCGATCAACGATCACATCGAACAAATGCGGCTGGCGGCGACCAAAGCCTTGCTGTCGCGCCGTGACACGATTGTGGTGGCCACGGTGTCGGCGATTTACGGGTTGGGTGCGCCGGAAGATTACCTGTCGATGCGGCTGATTTTGTCGCGCGGTGAGCGCATCGATCAGCGCGAACTGCTGCGCCATCTGACCACGCTGCAATACAGTCGCAATGAATTCGAGTTGGATCGCGGCACATTTCGCGTGCGCGGCGAGAGTATCGACGTGTTCCCGGCTGAGTCGGATCTGGAGGCGCTGCGCATCGAATTGTTTGATGGCGAGATCGAGCAGTTGTCGATGTTCGATCCGCTCACTGGCGAAGTGTTTCGCAAGTTGCTGCGCTACACCATCTATCCCAAAACCCACTACGCCACACCGCGTGCGCGGGTGCTGGCGGCGGTCGACACCATCAAGGAAGAATTGCGCGAGCGCCAGGAGCAGTTGTACTCGGCCAATAAATTGCTGGAAGTGCAGCGGCTGTCACAGCGCACGCAATACGATCTGGAAATGATGGCCGAGGTGGGTTTTTGCACCGGTATCGAAAACTATTCCCGGCATTTGACCGGGCGCAATGCGGGTGATCCACCTCCCACCTTGTTCGACTATTTGCCCGCCGATGCGTTGCTGGTGATCGACGAATCGCACGTCACCATTCCGCAGATCGGCGCAATGTACAAAGGCGACCGTTCGCGCAAGGAAACCCTGGTGGAATTTGGTTTTCGGCTGCCATCGGCGCTGGACAACCGGCCGCTGCGGTTTGAGGAATGGGAGCAGCGCGCGCCGCGCAGTATTTATGTGTCGGCGACGCCCGGCCCGTACGAACTGCGCGAAGCTGGCGATGATGTGATCGAGCTGGTGGTGCGCCCGACCGGTTTGGTCGATCCACCGGTCGAAATTCGTCCAGTGGCGACGCAAGTGGACGATCTATTGGGTGAGATTCACGAGCGGGTGGCGATGGGCGACCGCGTGTTGGTCACCGTGTTGACCAAGCGCATGGCCGAGAATTTGACCGAATACCTGTCCGAGCACGATGTGAAAGTCCGCTATCTGCATTCCGATGTGGACACGGTGGAGCGCGTGGAGATCATTCGCGATCTGCGGCTGGGTGTGTTCGATGTGCTGGTCGGCATCAACCTGCTGCGCGAGGGGCTGGACATGCCGGAGGTGTCGTTGGTGGCAATTCTGGATGCCGACAAGGAAGGGTTTTTGCGCAGTACCGGTTCGCTGATCCAGACCATTGGTCGTGCTGCCCGCAACCTGCGCGGCAAGGCGATTTTGTATGCCGACCGCATCACCAATTCCATGCAGCGCGCACTCGACGAAACCGATCGTCGTCGCCAGAAACAGCAAGCCCACAACGCCGAACACGGTATCGTGCCGCAGTCGGTGCAGCGTGCGGTGATGGATGTGATGGAAGGTGCGCGCGCCGAGCCGGGTGAGCTGAAGGGCCGTGGAAAAATGAAGCGGGTGGCCGAGCCGGAGCAGGAATATTTGCGGATGAGCCCATCCCAGCAAGTCGCCAAACTCAAGGCACTGGACGCGCAAATGCACCAGCACGCCCGTGATCTGGAGTTTGAAGACGCCGCCCGCGTCCGTGACCAGATCCGCAAGCTGCGTGAAGCCGCGCTGTAATTGCGGGCGCTGTGCTTGTCGTTCGCCTCAAGCACAGGCTATAATCACCGGCCCCGTGTTTGGGGATAGCGGGCGGTTAGCTCAGCGGTAGAGCACTACCTTGACATGGTAGGGGTCACAGGTTCGAACCCTGTACCGCCCACCACGCCAGATTCTCGTAAAGTAAGAGCGTTGGCGTGGCAACACATCGGAGACCAAGGTGGCCTGCGGCAGCGCAGGTCTCGCGTGCGACATGAACACTACCTGCGCCCATTGCTGAGTCTGCCGACGCATTCGTCCACGTGTTGACGTGGGTTATCGAAAGGCGCTTCGGCGTCTTTTTTCGTTTTAAATTCCGCAACCGGCCGCGCGCCAGTGCTTACGACTTTTGAGTGTTGTCACCATGATCAATATCACGCTTCCCGATGGTTCCGTGCGTTCGTTCGACAATCCCGTCACCGTAGCCGAGGTGGCTGCCAGTATTGGCGCAGGGCTTGCCAAGGCCACCCTGGCCGGCAAAGTGAACGATGTGCTGGTGGATGCCAGTACCCTGATCGACCACGATGCCGCGCTGGCGATCGTCACCGAAAAATCCCCGGAGGCGCTGGACATCTTGCGCCATTCCACGGCCCACTTGTTGGCGCAGGCTGTGCAGCGCCTGCATCCCGGTGCGCAGGTCACCATCGGCCCGGTGATCGACAATGGCTTCTATTACGACTTTGCCTACGAGCGTCCGTTTACGCCGGAAGACCTGCCCGCGATCGAAGCGGAAATGCAAAAGATCGTGAAGGAAGCCCTGCCGCTGAGTCGCAGCGTGAAATCGCGCGACGAGGCGGTGGCCTACTTCAAGGGGATTGGCGAGGCTTACAAGGCTGAAATCATCGAAAGCATTCCGGCCGATCAAACGCTGTCGCTGTACACGCAGGGCGAGTTCACCGACCTCTGTCGTGGCCCGCACGTGCCCGGCACCGACAAGCTGCGCGCGTTCAAATTGATGAAGGTGGCCGGCGCGTATTGGCGTGGCGACCACAACAACCAGATGCTCAGCCGCATTTACGGTACGGCATGGCTGAACGACAAAGAGCTGAAAGCGTATCTGACCCAGCTGGAAGAGGCTGAAAAACGCGACCACCGCAAAATTGCCAAAGCGCAGGATTTGTTTCACCTGCAGGAAGAGGGGCCGGGCCTGGTGTTCTGGCACCCCAAGGGCTGGAGCATCTGGCAGACCGTCGAGCAGTACATGCGCAAGGTCTACCGCGACACCGGCTACGGCGAGGTGCGCTGCCCGCAGATCCTCGACGTGGAGTTGTGGAAGAAGTCCGGCCACTGGGACAACTACAAGGACAACATGTTCTTCACCGAGTCCGAGAAGCGGACCTACGCGGTGAAGCCGATGAATTGCCCCGGCCATATCCAGGTGTTCAATCAGGGTCTGCACAGCTACCGCGACTTGCCGATCCGCTACGGCGAGTTCGGCGCCTGCCACCGCAACGAGCCGTCCGGCGCGCTGCATGGCATCCTGCGCGTGCGCGGCTTCACCCAGGACGATGGCCATGTGTTCTGTACCGAGGGTCAGATCGAATCCGAAGTGCGGGCCTTCCATGAGCAGGCCCTCAAGGTTTACTCGGACTTCGGTTTCAGTGACATCCAGATCAAGATCGCATTGCGCCCGGACTCGCGCCTGGGTGACGATGCCACATGGGACAAGGCCGAAGACGCCCTGCGCAGTGCGCTGCGTGCATCGGGCGTGGAATGGCAGGAATTGCCGGGCGAGGGCGCGTTCTATGGCCCGAAAATCGAGTATCACCTAAAGGACGCGATTGGCCGCACCTGGCAGCTGGGCACCATGCAGGTGGACTTCATGATGCCGGGCCGTTTGGGCGCGGAATATGTGGATGAACACAGCCAGCGCAAGCATCCGGTGATGTTGCATCGGGCCATCGTGGGCTCGATGGAGCGCTTCATCGGCATCCTGATCGAACACCACGCTGGCCAGTTCCCGCCGTGGTTGGCGCCGGTGCAGGCGGTGGTGCTGAATATCACCGATGCGCAAGCCGATTATGTCGATGAAGTAAGGAAATCCCTTGCAAATCAAGGTTTCCGTGTAATCGCCGATTTGCGGAACGAAAAAATCGGCTATAAAATCCGCGAACACACGCTGCAGCGCGTGCCCTATCTACTGGTGGTCGGTGACCGCGAGAAAGAAACTGGCCAGCTGTCCGTGCGTACGCGGGGTGGGGAAGACCTCGGTACCCTGTCCGTCGCCGAGTTCGCAGCGCGTTTGCGTGAAGAACAGGCGGGCTGACGGGCCGCCCCTGCAACAACCGGTCATTGATTCCGGAATCAATGACCGTTCCGGCCGATAACGGCCAACCCTTGGAGACAGCCACAATCAGTACCCCCGACAACAAGCAGAACCGCAGGAACCTCGAAATTCGAGTGCCGCGCGTGCGCGTCATTGGTAGCGACGGCGAGATGATCGGCGTTCTGTCGCGTGATGAAGCCTTGCGCATGGCCGAAGACGAGGAGCTTGATCTCGTCGAGATCCAGCCCAACGCGGATCCGCCGGTCTGCAAGATCATGGACTTCGGCAAGTTCAAGTTCGAACTGCAAAAGAAGGCCAATGAAGCCAAGAAAAAGACCAAGCAGGTCGAGATCAAGGAAGTCAAATTCCGCCCGGTGACGGACGAGGGCGACTACCAGATCAAGCTGCGCAAGATGCGCGAATTCCTGGTCGAAGGCGACAAGATCAAGGTCAATATCCGCTTCCGTGGCCGCGAGATGAGCCATCAGGAGCTGGGGCGCGAAATGGCGGCCCGGATTGAAGGGGATCTTGGCGAAGACATCGTCATCGAGTCGCGTCCGCGCCTGGAAGGCCGGCAGATGGTGATGATGATCGCGCCGAAGAAGAAGTAGGTTTTGCGCGGGCGACTGCCGGGGATTACGGGCAGTCAGTCCTGCCCGCCGGAATACCGGCGGGCGTGCAGACCAATGGTCTGCACGCGCAGCCTGACTCACCCCCGATACTTGCTTTGTGCCCGCAATCCCCGGCAGTGGCGGTGGCGTTGTGTGGCACACCGCAACGTCCGGATGTTCAGGACAAAGATTGCAAATCCGGTTGTGGCCCGCCATAATTGGCGGCCCGGTTCGCCGGAATTGTTGTCAGCAGTACCCAGGACCCGCCCTGATTCGCTCCTGAATCACAGGCTTACCCACCGGCAAGGCAGGATGGAAAGCGTGATCGCGCCCTCGTGGCAAGATTGCCGCCTCAGCCAGTTAGTTGATTTCGCAAGGACTCCCAATGCCCAAGATCAAGACCAATCGGGCGGCGGCCAAGCGCTTCCGGAAGACCGCTTCCGGCAAGTACAAGTGCGGCCACGCCAACAAGAGCCACATCCTCACCAAGAAAGCGACCAAGCGCAAGCGCAACCTACGGCAGACGAACCATGTTCGTGCCGAGGACGCGGGCCGTCTGGACCGCATGCTGCCGTATTTGTGAGGAGATAAGACATGGCACGAGTTAAACGTGGTGTGACGGCACGCGCCCGTCACAAGAAAATCCTGAAGCAGGCCAAGGGCTACTATCACGCCCGTCGCAAAGTCTTCCGCGTCGCCAAGCAGGCGGTGACGAAGGCTCTGCAGTACGCCTACATCGGCCGCAAGCAGAAGAAGCGTCATTTCCGCACCTTGTGGATTGCGCGTATCAATGCCGCAGCCCGCGCCAATGGCCTGAGCTACAGCCGTTTCATGAACGGTCTGTTGAAGGCCGGCATCACCTTGGATCGCAAAGTGCTGGCGGACATCGCCGTGCATGATGCGGCGGGCTTTACTGCCCTGACCGAAAAGGCCAAGGGCGCTTTGGCGGCGTAAGCTGCTGATCCACACGCAGATGCATCCGGTGGCGCAAGCCACCAACACGTGGGGAAGGGCGCAAGTCCTTCCCCATGTTCGTTTACGGGACCGTACAACCTCATGAGCGATATCGAATCGTTATCCACCCAAGCCCTGGCCGACATCGCAGCGGTCGCCACACCCGATGCGCTGGAAGCCCTGCGCGTGGCACTGCTGGGCAAGAGCGGCAGTATCACCGCGCAGCTCAAAGCGCTGGGTGCGTTGCCGGGTGATCAGCGCAAAGCCGCAGGCGAGGCCATCAATCGTGCACGTGATGCCATCGGTGATGCGCTCTCCGCACGCAAAATCAGTCTGGATGCTGCGGCATTGGATGCGCGGTTGGCCTTGGAAACGGTGGATGTCACCCTGCCGGGGCGCGATGGCACACGCGGTGGCGTGCATCCGGTCAGTCGCACGCTGGAGCGCATCACCGACATCTTCGGCCGGCTGGGCTATGCATTGGCCGATGGTCCGGAAATTGAAGATGATTGGCACAACTTCGAAGCGCTGAATTTCCCGCCGCATCATCCGGCGCGGGCGATGCACGATACGTTCTATTTTCCCGATGGTCGCCTACTGCGCACACATACCTCGGGCGTACAGATTCGCTACATGCAGGACTTGTTGGCCCAGGGTGGCACGCCACCGCTGCGCATGATCGCCGCCGGCAAGGTGTATCGCAGCGATTCCGACCAGACCCACACACCGATGTTCCATCAAGTGGAAGGCTTGTTGGTGGACGAGCACGCCAGCTTTGCCGACCTCAAAGGCACCTTGGTCGAATTCGTGCGTGCGTTTTTCGAACGCGATTTCGATATGCGTTTCCGGCCCAGCTATTTCCCGTTCACCGAGCCGTCGGCGGAAGTGGATATTGCCTGGCAGCAGCCCGATGGCAGCCAGCGCTGGCTGGAAGTGTTGGGCTGCGGGATGGTGCATCCCAACGTGCTGAAAAGCGTGGGCATCGACCCGGAAAAATACACCGGCTTTGCATTTGGCTTGGGCGTGGAACGCTTTGCGATGCTGCGTTATGGCGTCAATGATCTGCGTGCGTTTTTCGATAACGATGTGCGCTTCCTGCGCCAGTTCGCCTGAGGTGCTGTGATGAAATTCTCCGAAAACTGGCTGCGCCAGCATGTCAAAACCTCGGCCAGCCGCGATGCACTTGCGGCCACGTTGACCGCAATTGGCTTGGAAGTCGAAGCGCTCACCACCTTGGGCGAGCAGCTCGATGGTGTGGTGGTGGGCAAAATCCTAGCGGCCGAAAAACATCCCGAAGCCGACAAGTTGCAGGTCTGCCAAGTGGACGTTGGCGGTGCCGCGCCGCTGCAAATCGTGTGCGGCGCGCCCAATGCGCGTGCAGGGCTGATGGCGCCACTGGCCACCATTGGCACGCAAGTGGGCAACTTGACCATCAAGGCTGCCAAACTGCGCGGCGTTGCGTCCAACGGCATGCTGTGCTCGGCCAAGGAATTGGGCATCGATGCCGATGCTTCGGGTTTGCTGGAATTGCCGGACGATGCGCCGGTCGGCAAGCCGCTGGCTGACTATTTGGGCCTGCCCGACGCCAGCATCGAACTCAAACTCACCCCCAACCGCGCCGACTGTTTTGGCGTGCGCGGGATCGCGTTTGACGTGGCGGCAGCCACGGGCTGCGAGGTAGAACCGCTGCATGCAGAACCGGTTGCGGCGGTGACAACCGCAGCGATGGCGGTGGAATTGAGCGCCGGTGCCGATGCGCCGCGCTTTTGCTGCCGCGTGATCGAAGGCGTGAATGCAACCGCAAAAACGCCATTGTGGATGGCGCAGCGTTTGCTGCGCAGCGGTGTGCGCCCGATCAGCCTGCTGGTGGATGTCACCCAGTACATCATGCTGGAGCTGGGTCAGCCGATGCATGCGTATGACCGCGATTTGCTCACGGGCCCGCTGGGTGTGCGCCATGCGCGCGCCGGGGAAACCTTGACGCTGCTCAATGGCGATGCCGCCGAATTGGACGCGCAATTTCTGGTCATCACCGACGCCGATCGCGTGGTCGGGCTGGCCGGCATCATGGGTGGCGATGCCACCAAGGTGAGCGATGGCACGCGCAATGTGGTGCTGGAAGCCGCACATTTTGCACCGGCCGCCATCATCGGCCGCAGTCGCAAACTGGGATTGCATACCGATGCCGGGCACCGCTTCGAGCGCGGCGTGGACCCTGAGCTTCCGCCGATTGCCATCGAATACGCCAGTCGCCTGATTCTGGAGATCGCCGGTGGCACACCGGGGCCGTTGGTGGATGTGGCGCGTTTGTCTGATATGCCGCAGCCGCAAGTGGTGCGCTTGCGGCGTGCGCGTTTGGCGCGAGTGCTTGGCACGCAAGTGGACGATGCCGAGGTCACGCGCATGTTGGGCGCGCTTGGGTTTGCGGTGGAATACACCGACGCGGGCTGGACGGTGACTGTGCCGCCACGCCGCTTTGATATTGCCATCGAAGAAGATTTGGTCGAAGAGATTGCACGCATCCATGGCTATGACGCGATTCCCGCAACCCTGCCGGCGGGTTCCACGCGCTTGATCGCACCCTCGGAAACCCGCAGCAGCGAACACGATACACGTCGGCAATTGGTGGCACGCGAATATCTGGAAGCGATCAACTATGCGTTTGTCGATGCCGCGCTGCTGGCCTATTGGCAGCTGGATACGGGCAGCGTGGCGCTAGCCAATCCACTGAGTGCAGAGCTCGGTGTGATGCGCACGCGCTTGTTGCCGGGGCTCACTGCCGCGTTGGCGCGCAACAGCGCACGCCAGCAATCGCGGGTGCGGTTGTTCGAATTGGGCCGCACGTTTGCGGCGGGCAGTGCTGCGCCGATCGAAACCCGGCGCATTGCCGCCGTGGCCTGTGGTGATGCCGCCAGCGAGCAATGGGGCGTGGCTGCGCGCAAGCTCGACTTCCATGACATCAAGGGTGATCTGGACAGCCTTGCGGCAATATCAGGCGCAACACTGGAGTACCGTGCTTCCACGCAGCCATTTGCACACCCGGGCCGCAGCGCCGAGGTGTATCGCCTGAATGAAGCCGGGGATGCCGTGTGCATTGGCTGGATTGGTCAACTGCATCCACGCGTGCAGCAGGCGATGGCTATCGATGCCGAGGTGTACGGCTTCGAGCTTGAGCTCGATGCGCTGCTGGTGCGGCCACTGCCGCGTGCGGCGGCGTTGTCGCGCTACCCGTCTGTGCGGCGTGATTTGGCGTTTGTCGTCCCGGAGTCCGTGCATTGGGCGGTGATGCAGGCGACTGTGCGGCAGGCTGCCGGCAACCAGCTGCGCGACCTGCAGTTATTTGACCGTTATGTGGGCAAGGGCGTGGAAAGCGGATGCAAGAGTTTGGCTATGGCCTTGATTTTGCAAGATGATTCCCGCACTCTGACTGATCGTGACGTGGATGCCGTGGTGGCCGAGGTAGTGGCCGCGCTGAGCGCAAACCATGGCGCGGTGATTCGCGGTTGACAGGGGGCGGAAATGGCGTTGACGAAGGCGGAAATGGCCGAAAAGTTGTATGACGAAGTCGGCTTGAACAAGCGCGAGGCGAAGGAATTCGTCGATGCGTTTTTCGATGCACTACGCCAGGCATTGGAGCAGGGCCGGCAGGTCAAACTGTCGGGCTTCGGCAATTTTGACCTGCGGCGCAAGAATCCACGCCCGGGGCGCAACCCCAAGACCGGTGAGGAGATCCCGATCACGGCGCGTACTGTAGTGACCTTCCGTCCCGGCCAAAAGCTGAAAGAACGCGTTGAAGCGCTGTCCAGCAACCAGCACGCGGAGCTGGCACATGCTTGATCCCGGCAGCAATCGCGAACTTCCACCGATCCCCGCCAAGCGTTACTTCACCATCGGCGAGGTCAGCGAGCTGTGCGACGTCAAGCCGCATGTGTTGCGCTACTGGGAAACCGAGTTCCCGAGTCTGGAGCCGTCCAAGCGTCGCGGCAACCGCCGCTACTATCAGCGCCATGACGTGTTGATAGTGCGCCAAATCCGCAGCTTGTTGTACGAACAGGGCTATACCATCGGTGGTGCGCGATTGCGCTTGGATGGCGAAGGTGCCAAGCAAGAGTCGGCACTGAGCAACCAGATCGTGCGGCAAGTGCGTACCGAGCTGGAAGAAGTGTTGCAACTGCTGCGCCGCTGAGCATGTCTTTCGGCTATAATCGCCGGCCAATCTCGGGGTATAGCGCAGCCTGGTAGCGCACTTGTCTGGGGGACAAGTGGTCGTCGGTTCAAATCCGGCTACCCCGACCAATTTTCAGTGTGCCATCGGCGCATCGCAGAACCCCGCCCACAGCGGGGTTCTTGCATTTGGGCGATACTTGCATGCCTGCACTGCAGCAACGATAGAAGGACAGGGCCGTTCGCATGACAACATGGCTGGTGACCGGCGGTGCCGGGTTTATTGGTGGCAATTTCGTATTGGAAGCAGTTGCACGCGGCATTCGGGTCATCAATCTGGATGCGCTGACCTATGCAGGCAACCGCGATACCTTGCGTTCAATTGAAGCTGACACCCATCATGTGTTTGTACATGGCGATATTGGTGATCGCGCACTGGTGGCACGCTTGCTGGCCGAGTACCGACCGGAGGCGGTGGTGAACCTTGCGGCCGAAAGCCATGTCGATCGTTCGATTGACGGGCCGGCGGCCTTCATCCAAACCAATGTGGTGGGGACGCTGGCGCTGTTGGAAGCGGTGCGTGACTACTGGAAGGCGTCGGATGCTGCCACCAAGCACGCATTCCGCTTCCTGCATGTCTCCACCGATGAGGTGTATGGCAGTTTGGGTGAAACCGGCAAGTTCACCGAGACCACCGCGTATGCGCCCAACTCGCCGTATTCGGCATCAAAGGCGGCCTCCGATCATTTGGTGCGTGCCTTCCATCACACCTACGGGCTGCCGGTACTGACTACCCATTGCAGCAACAACTACGGGCCGTATCACTTCCCGGAAAAACTCATTCCATTGGTCATCGCCAAGGCGTTGGCGGGTGAGCCACTGCCGGTGTACGGCGATGGCAAGCAAGTGCGTGACTGGCTGTTTGTGAGTGACCATTGCGAAGCCATCCGCACGGTGCTGGCCGCCGGCCGTGTGGGCGAGACTTACAACGTGGGCGGCAATGCGGAGAAGCAGAACATCGAGGTGGTCAACGCCATCTGCGCGCTGCTGGACCAGCGGTGCCCGCGCGAGGACGGCCAGCCGCGCGCCTCGCAGATCACCTATGTCACCGACCGGCCGGGCCATGACCGCCGCTATGCCATCGACGCGAGCAAGCTGCGCGACGAGCTGGGCTGGGAGCCGAAATATTCGTTTGAATGCGGCATCGCGCAAACCGTCGATTGGTACTTGGATAACCAGGATTGGGTGAACCGCGTGTTGGATGGCAGTTATCGCATGGAAAGAATCGGGGTGGTGGCATGAGCCCGCTGACCAGCGGCCGCAAAGGCATCATCCTCGCTGGTGGCAGTGGCACCCGGCTGTATCCGATCACCCAGGCCATCAGCAAGCAACTGCTGCCGGTGTACGACAAGCCGATGATCTATTACCCGCTCAGCGTGTTGATGCTGGCCGGGATCCGCGAAGTGCTGATCATCAATACCCCGCACGAACAGGCACTATTCCAGCGCTTGTTGGGTGATGGCACGCAATGGGGCATGCGCATCGAGTACGCGGCGCAGCCCAGTCCCGACGGTTTGGCACAAGCATTCCTGATCGGTCGCGAATTCCTGGCTGGTGGCCCGTCGTGTTTGGTGCTGGGTGACAATATTTTTCATGGTCACGGACTCACCGAATTGCTGCAGCACGCAGATGCGCGCAGCGCCGGTGCTACCGTGTTCGGCTATTGGGTGCGCGACCCGGAACGCTACGGTGTGGCCGAGTTTGATGGCACCGGCAAAGTGGCGGGTCTGGAAGAAAAGCCGACACGGCCGCAGTCCAATTACGCGGTAACCGGGCTATATTTTTATGACCATCGGGTGTGTGATTTCGCTGCGGAGTTGCAGCCATCGCCACGTGGTGAGTTGGAAATCACCGACCTCAACAAGCGCTATCTGGAAGATGGCAGTTTGCATCTGGAGAAAATGGGGCGTGGTTATGCGTGGCTGGATACCGGCACGCATGAGTCCCTGGTGGAAGCCTCGACCTATATCGAAACCATTGTCAAGCGCCAAGGCCTGCGGGTGTGTTGCCCAGAGGAGATCGCTTATTTCAACCATTGGATCGACGCCGACCAGTTGCGCGCGCTGGCGCAGCCGCTGGCCAAGAACGGGTATGGCCAGTATCTGCTTGGCCTACTCAAGCATGGACGCATCGCATGAAAGTGATGGAAACAAACCTGCCCGGTTGCAAGATCATCGAACCTGCCGTGTTCGGTGATGCGCGTGGTTATTTTTACGAAGGTTGGAATGCCGCACGCTTTGCGGAGGACGGTCTGCCGACACGGTTTGTGCAGCACAATGTGTCGCACTCGCAACGCGGTGTGCTGCGGGGACTGCACTACCAATGGCCGCACAATGTGCAAGGCAAGTTGGTGAGTGTGCTGGTTGGCGAGGTGTATGACGTGGCGGTGGATCTTCGGCGTGGATCCCCCACGTTTGGCCAGCATGTGGCGGCCATCTTGAGTGCGGAAAACAAGCGCCATTTCTGGATCCCAGAAGGTTTTGCGCACGGGTTTTTGACTCTAAGCGATACCGCCATCTTCACTTATCTTTGCACCGCCCCATATGATCGCGACAGCGATTGCAACTTGCTTTGGGATGATCCGCAGCTGGCCATTGATTGGCCGCTGGCGGAAGTCTCGCTGTCGGCCAAGGACAGCGTTGCGCCGGTATTGGCAGACATCGCGGAAGCGCGTTTGCCAAAGTTCATCGCGCCGTGAAAATTTTACTGTTGGGCGGTAATGGCCAAGTCGGGCGCGAGTTGCGTCGCAGCCTGCCGACATTGGGTGAGGTCATCGTAGCGACGCGTGATGGTGTGGGCGCGCAATGCAGCGCTGATTTCGATTCGCCCGGGCGATTGACCGAACTGGTGTTGCAACTGTCGCCAGATGTGGTAGTCAATGCGGCGGCCTATACCGCGGTGGACCAAGCAGAGTCCGATGCCGAAGCCGCCTTTCGGATCAATGCAGAAGCCCCTGCGGCACTTGCGCGTGCGTGTGCAGCAAGAGATGCGCTACTGCTGCAGTATTCCACCGACTATGTGTTCGACGGATGCAGTACGCAACCGTATCGCGAAGACGCGGTTACTGCACCACTGGGCGTGTACGGGGCCAGCAAACTGGCGGGCGAACAGGCTATCCGCGACAGTGGTGCGCGCCATGCCATTCTGCGCACGGCGTGGGTCTATGCCGCACATGGCAAGAACTTCTTGCTGACGATGTTGCGTTTGGCGGCAGGGCACGATGCCTTGCGGGTGGTGGCCGATCAAATCGGCGCGCCCACATCCGCTGCCTGGATTGCCGATGCCAGCACGCAACTGTTGCAGCAAGGTGTGCAGAGTTCCAATACCTGGCACCTGGTCTGTGCCGGGCAAACCAGCTGGCATGGGTTTGCCCAGGCAATTGTGCATGAGGCACATGCACTGGGCTTGTTGCAACGGCTGCCGCAGGTCATCCCTATTTCGACATCGGATTACCCGACACCAGCGCAGCGCCCGGCCTATTCGGTATTGGATACTGCGAAATTGCAGCATGATTTTTCCATCGCGCCACCGGATTGGCAGCACGCGCTGCGCACGACCTTGCGCGTGTTGGCATCAACGCGTTGAGGCATTCGATACGTTCAAACGCCGCTTCCATTGCAGCGCCGGACGTTCAATGGCAAACCACGAACCCGCCGCACACAACAGTGCCAATACAGTGGCCGCCAGCATGTTATGCAGCGGGCCACCTGGCGAGTAGGTTTGCACCAGTTGCGCCATTGGCCAGCCATACAGGTATACACCGTAAGACAGATCGGTGTGACGGATTTGCGGCAATGTCGGGATCAAGGCCAGCCACAACGTGCCATAGGTGACCAGTGCGAAATATGGCAGATGGAACCACACGGTACCGCGTGCGGCGGCGGCGATGGCCAGCAGTCCCAATAGTGGCCAGACCTGCAACCGAAGCCGCGTACGATTGACCCAAAACAAGGTGCCGGTGATGAAGCACGCGGTACACCACAGAGCGTTGGTCCACATCTCGGGCAAGGGATGCCGCCACACTGCAAACGCATACGCGCCAGCCACGGCCAACGCCCACAGCGGTGTATAGCGCGGGGGGGTCAGGACGCCGCACAGGCTGGCCACCAGTAGCGCCAAGTACAGCCGTGCCTCGCCGGGCAATGTCCACAATGAGCCGTTGACTGCGGTGTAGGGCAGGTGCTCAAACACGCCGGGCAAGGTGTGCGTGGTAGACCATAACGAGGCATTGAGCAGCAGGTAGCGCCACGTTTGCGGGCTATGCCAATAGTCGCGTGCGGTCGTCAATAGCGGGCCCAGCACGAACACGCTCAGCGCCACACAGGTCACCAATGCCGGCAAGATGCGCAATGCACGTGCCTGCAAGTAGTTGCGCACGGAATTGCGTTGCAAACTGGCTGCAATCAGAAATCCGCTGATGACAAAAAACAGATCGACCGCGACTGCGCCGGCGAATTTGAATTGGGTCAACCAGGTGATGACGTCCTGGCCAGCAGTTCCGGTGATCGCCCATGCGTGGCCATAGATCACCATCCATGCTGCGACAAGGCGCAATGCATTGAAATTATTGCGGCCACTGGCCCACGCTTCGGCAATGGTGGGCGCTTTCATGCCTCGCCAAAACGCCAATGCCACGGCTCGTAGATGATCCCGTGCGGATTGTCGCGGGGGTAGCTCATCGCGAAGCCATATGCACTTGCATGGCTATGCAGCCACGCAAACGCGGGTGTGGTTTCGAAGGCCTCTTCGGCGGGCGCTGCGTCCGGCGTGCCGATATCCAGTGCCAGCCCGCTGTGGTGTTCGGAAAACCCGGGTGCGGCATTGACCGCAAGGATGTCCGGCATCGAAAGCCCACGCCCCAGCTTGCGTTCGAAAATTCCCAATTGGTAATCGTGGCTGCGATAGCCTGAAATGGCGTCCAGCATCACAGCATCGGCCAATGCAGCCGCTTGCATCCGCAGCCATGCGCGCGCGGCGTCGATGTGCAGCCAGAGCGGACGCTGAAATTGGTCGAAGCCGGCAAACGCCAGCCAGTTGGGCTCTGGCACCAGCGGCAGACCCACCTGCACCGAGTAGCTTTCGACATCCAGCCCCAGCCACTGCAAGCGCTCATGCAGGCGATGCAGCGGCAAGCGGATGACGTGCTCCAAACCGTTGCGGGTGTGCGGCAGGGCATCGCGCAAGGCCGCTTGCGCCGCGCGCAGGCCGGGTTCGCGGGCAAGCCCCGGGACCAAGGCGTGCAGGCCATCGTCCAATTCGGCGGCCAAGTACACGCCATCGCGCTTGCGCCGCAACACGCGCCGGGCACGCGCCAACAAGCGTGCGTGCGCATTGCTGCGCGCACGCAGCAGGCTGGCCGGCCATAATTCAATGTCGTCGGTATTGCGCAGCGCGAGTTTCAACGGGGCAGGTTGCAGGTGCGGCATCGGGCAAGCATAACGGGCCAGCAGGATGCCGTCAGCGATTGCCGGCGCGCAGCGCATCCAGCAGCGCTTGTGGTCGTTCAAGACTGATCAAATACTGCGTTTTGCCATCTCTGCGCGGCAGCCACAGGACTTTCTGGGAGTTGGTGATCAAGCAGAAGGCTTTGCCGAAATGCTCACGCAGACGGAAATAGCCCGCAGTGAAACCCGGTGTGGCAAACCCATTGGTCTTGATGAATGGCTTGAGTTCGGTGTGCTCTGCCAAATCCACGATGCGTGCGCGTTCTGTATCCAGTTCGGATACGGCCACGTTCTGCGTATACAGTGCGGCGCGAATTTCCAGCACGCCATTGTGCAACATCACCGAGCGGCGGCGCATGGTGAGCAACAGCAATGCCAGCACCATCGGGATGATGAAGAGTGCCGGCGTTGCGCCATGCGCAGGGTTGCCTGAGAGCGCCAGCATGCCGATGATGCCCAGCGGCAGCAGACCGGCCAAGCCGGCCAGTAGCCACCACGCCCAAGCGGGCGGCGGTGGCACGGCAAACGATTGCGCTTGTGGGGTAGCCATCTCAGTGCTGCTTAACCCAAGCGGCCACATCAGTGAGCAAGTGTGCATCCACATGCCCGGGTTGCTGGTATTCGGCCAGTGAACCTTCGCCTTCACCGGCAATCCCCAGATGATTGAGCTTGGGGTAGAGCTTGAACGTGGCCTCGGCATCGTCAGCAAAGGCATCGCGCCAGTTCTGCCAGTCGGCATCCACCACTTGAATATCGCGTGCGCCTTGCAAGAGCAGCATCGGCAACCTCACCTGTTGTGCCTCGCTAACCGCATCCACTGCCTCGATACTGCGCCAGTAGCCTGCGGGTTGGCCCATCACGGTCGGGCTGGTGGCAGCGGTTTTGGGGTCGCGGGTGATGCGCACTTGTTCGATGATGGCGTTGATCGCGGCGCGTTCGGCATCGTCGATTTTGCCGTCGTTGAGTGCCGCCAGCCGGCGGTTTTGTTCGATCAGGATATCCAGCAGCGGGCGCGTGGGCGCAGCCATCAGAATCAGTCCTGCCACATGCCCGGAGACGGCGGCAATGCGCGGTGCCAGCATGCCGCCTTGGCTGTGGCCCAGCACGAAGATGCGCTTGGGGTCGATGTCATCGGTCTTGCGCAACGCATCTACCGCGATCACCGCGTCATTGGTGGTTTCATCATCCACCCCGAAATTGCCGCCGGCAAAATCCTGCGGACGTGCCTTGGTGCGCTTGTCATAGCGCAACACGGCAATGCCCTGCGCGGCCAGCGTGCGCGCGATGTCCAGAAAGGGTTTATTGGGGCCAATGGTTTCATCGCGGTCTTGCGGGCCGGAGCCATGCACCAGCACCACGGCGGGGAACGGGCCATTGCCTTTGGGCATGGCCAAGGTGCCGGGCAGGGCGCGCTCGCCGTCGCCCACGCTGAAATCGCGTTCGCTGAAATTGGCATCGGCGGCCACCGCAGGTGCGGGGGAGGTGGATTGCGCGGGTTGAATCAAAAAGCCGACGATTTTGCCGCTGGCGTCGATGGCAAACTTCGCCACCAGTTCGGCTTTTTCAAAATGCAGCGGGATCTGCACAAAATGGGTGTCGCCTTGCGCGCTGACCTGCGCTTGCTCGCGGCCCTTGGCGTTGCCCATTTGTGCGGGCAGTGACTCCCAAATGGCTTGCAGCTTGTCAGCCGGCACTGCAGCGGCCATCTGTGGGCCAAACAGTTGCTCCACTTGCGCGTAGTGACCGGCATCCAGCGCATCCAAGGCTTGCTGTGCGAGTGCGGCAGGGTCGGCAGTTTGCGCATGGCTGGTACCGGCGATGGCAAGGCTGGCGGCAAGGACGGAGGCGATGAATGTATGACGCATCTCAGGCTTCCTTCTTGAAGATGAGGGTGGGGGAGGACACCGTGGGCGTGGCATGGACGACATTGACCAGTTCCCAACCATTGCGGCCTTGCTTGTCCAATTCTTCCTGCAAGGTTTCCA
>NZ_CALMPC010000097.1:0-15000 GCF_937872235.1 uncultured Thermomonas sp. | reverse complement strand
AGTTCGCTCAGGTCGAAAAGGCCTAAGCCCCACTACCGGGTCAAAACCTGTTACAGTAGCCGGCTCCCTTCCAGGGGTTGGAAAGCCTCGGCCGCCATGCGCGGCCGTCGCCATGAAAGACAACGTGGTGCGTGATACCGGGACGCGCGCCACGGAGACATTGATGTTCCCGGTCCGATGGGGAGCCTGAAAGCAGGCGTTTGCACCCGGAGACAGAGTCATGGCAAAGAAAGTCGTAGGTTATATCAAGCTGCAGGTGAAGGCCGGCCAGGCCAACCCCTCGCCGCCCGTGGGCCCTGCGCTGGGTCAACGCGGCCTGAACATCATGGAGTTCTGCAAGGCGTTCAATGCCGCAACCTCCAAGCTGGAACCGGGTCTGCCGACACCGGTCATCATCACCGCCTATTCCGACCGTACCTTCACCTTCGTTACCAAAAGCACGCCAGCTACGGTGCTGTTGAAGAAGGCTGTGGGGATCACGTCTGGCTCCAAGCGTCCGAACACCGACAAGGTGGGCAAAGTGACGCGCGCGCAGCTGGAAGGCATCGCCAAGGCGAAGGAAGCGGATTTGACTGCGGCCGATCTGGACGCGGCAGTGCGCACGATTGCGGGCTCGGCCCGTTCCATGGGTCTGGTAGTAGAGGGCTAAGACGATGGCACTGAACAAGCGACAGAAGGCGATCCTTGCCGCAACCGTTCCGGGCAAGGCGTATGCCATTGAAGAAGCCCTGAAGATTTTGAAAGACAACAGCAAGGCCAAGTTCGTCGAGGCGATCGACGTGGCCGTGCGTCTTGGCGTGGATGCCAAGAAGTCCGACCAGCAGGTGCGCGGTTCCACCGTGCTGCCGGCCGGTACCGGCAAATCGGTGCGCGTGGCGGTGTTCTGCCCGGCTGGCGCGAAGGCTGACGAAGCCTTGGCCGCAGGTGCCGACGTGGTGGGCATGGATGATCTGGCCGAGCGCATGCTGGGTGGCGAGCTGAATTACGACGTAGTCATCGCGACCCCGGACGCAATGCGCGTGGTGGGCAAGCTGGGCCAGGTGCTGGGCCCGCGCGGCTTGATGCCGAATCCGAAGGTGGGCACGGTGTCGCCGGATGCGGCGGGCGCGGTGCGCAATGCCAAGGCAGGTCAGGTGCGCTACCGCACCGACAAGGCCGGCATCATCCACTGCACCATTGGCAAGGCCAACTTCGACAACGATGCGCTGAAGGGCAACCTGCAGGCGCTGTTGGTGGACTTGGTGAAGGCCAAGCCGGCAACGTCGAAGGGTCAATACCTGCAGAAGATTTCGCTCAGCTCCACGATGGGCCCCGGCGTGACCGTGGACCAGAGCTCGTTGAGCCTGAAGTAATCGCTTTTCCTTCTTCCGCTTGCGGGAGAAGGTCAGGCAATCCGAATTTTGAAGGCCCCGCATCCATGAAACGATGCGGAAGCCGTCAAAGACCGCAGGTGCGGTCTGCGCGTGGCAACGACGGGCAAGGATGCTCACACGGCATGGATTCGCCGTTGCCAAAGGCGGGCTCGCTTAATCGGTATCCGCATGGATGCTGGCCTGCGTAGATGGTGATGCCCTTCTGGAATGTTCATTTAGACAGCTCTCAGATGGTCACCGCCGGGATGCGCCGCATCCCCGATGTCAAGGATCGACATCGCCC
Organism: uncultured Thermomonas sp.; assembly: GCF_937872235.1. Lineage (NCBI taxonomy): Bacteria > Pseudomonadati > Pseudomonadota > Gammaproteobacteria > Lysobacterales > Lysobacteraceae > Thermomonas > uncultured Thermomonas sp. The sequence continues at coordinate 13,344 of NZ_CALMPC010000097.1, read as the reverse complement.
AGGACCGCCCGCGGCTGGAGTCGCAGGCGGCGTTCAACGAAGGAGTGACTATGGCTCTCAATCTGTCCCAGAAAAAGGACGTTGTCGCAGAAGTGGCGGAAATCGCCGCTTCGGCACACTCCCTGATCGCGGCCGAGTATGCCGGTACCACCGTGTCGCAGATGACCGCGATGCGCAAGCAAGCCCGTGAAACCGGCGTGTTCTTGAAAGTTGTCAAGAACACCCTGGCTGCACGTGCTGTGTCCGGCACTGAGTATGAAGTAGCAAAAGACTCGATGGTGGGTCCGCTGCTGTACGCATTCTCGACCGAGGAACCCGGTGCTGCCGGGCGCCTGATCAAGGAATTTGCCAAGGGCAACGACAAGCTGCAACCGAAGATCGTTGTTGTGGGTGGCCAGCAGTATCCGGCCAGCCACGTCGAAGTGTTGGCATCCTTGCCGACCCGCGATCAGGCACTGGCCATGCTGGCCCGCGTGCTGGCCGAACCGGCGGCGATGTTCGCCCGTGCGGTCAAGGCCGTGGCCGATCTGCAAGGCGGTGGCGACGAAGCCCCGGCGGAAGACGCCGAGGTACAGGCCGAACCGGCCTGATTCGCACACTGATCTGACAACGTTCCCATTCAAACGAAACATATCCAGAGGTAATTGAAATGTCCCTGACCAACGAGCAAATCGTCGATGCGATCGCCGCCAAGTCGCTGATGGAAGTGATGGACCTGGTGAAGGCCATCGAAGAGAAGTTTGGCGTTTCCGCTGCGGCTCCGGTGATGGCTGCCGGCCCGGCTGCGGCCGCTGCTGTTGTCGAAGAGCAGACCGAGTTCAACGTCATCCTGAAGTCCGCTGGCGACAAGAAGGTTGAAGTGATCAAGGCGGTGCGCGCGATCACCGGCCTTGGCCTGAAGGAAGCCAAGGACCTCACCGAGGCTGGCGGCACCGTGAAGGAAGGCGTGTCGAAGGACGACGCTGCGAAGATGAAGAAGGATCTTGAAGCCGCCGGCGCGACCGTCGAAGTCAAGTAATCCTGATTTGCGTCGCCTGGCTAACTTGCTGGCGACCACCGAAGGCTGGGGGCGAAAGTCCCCGGCCTTTGGCCGTTGTTAGAGAACTGCTGCAGTTTGAGTTGAGTTGACAGTCGGAAGTAGCGGGAGAAGGCGTGCTGGTGCCGGCAATACCAGCAACTTCCAACTGTCAGTTCCTGTCGCAAACCCGTATTCCCCCGCTGGCCGCATGCATGTGGCCACCAATGACGAGGCGCACGCTCCATGACTACCGCCAAACACTATTCGTTCACCGAAAAAAAGCGCATCCGCAAGGACTTCGGCAAGCGCCGCTCGATCCTTGAAGTGCCGTTCCTGCTCGCCATCCAGGTCGACTCCTATCGCGAGTTTCTGCAAGAAAATACCGAAGCCGCCAAGCGCGAAGACCGTGGCCTGCATGCCGCGTTGAAGTCGGTGTTTCCGATTTCCAGCTACAGCGGCAACGCTGCACTGGAATATGTGGGTTACCGCTTGGGCGAGCCGGCGTTCGACGAACGTGAGTGCCGCACCCGTGGCCTGTCCTACGGCGCACCCTTGAAGGTGACCGTGCGGTTGGTGATTTACGACCGTGAGTCGTCCACCAAGGCCATCAAGTATGTGAAGGAGCAGGAAGTCTACATGGGCGAAATTCCGCTCATGACCGGCAACGGCACCTTCATTGTCAACGGTACCGAACGCGTCATTGTGTCGCAGCTGCACCGTTCGCCCGGCGTGTTCTTCGACCACGATCGTGGCAAGACCCACAGCTCCGGCAAGTTGCTGTTCTCGGCCCGCGTGATCCCGTATCGCGGCTCGTGGTTGGATTTCGAATTCGATCCGAAAGACGCGCTGTTCACCCGTATCGACCGCCGCCGCAAGTTGCCGGTGTCGGTGCTGTTGCGCGCATTGGGTTACAACAACGAAGAGATGTTGAACGAGTTTTTCGACATCAACGTGTTCCATATCGAAGCCGAAGGCGTGCAGCTGGAGCTGGTGCCGGAGCGGCTGCGTGGCGAAACCCTGGACTTTGATCTGGCCGATGGTGACAAGGTCATCGTGGAAGCCGGCAAACGCATCACTGCGCGTCATGTGAAGCAACTGGAAGCCGCTGGCATTGCCGCGCTCGCAGTGCCGGACGATTACATTGCCGGCCGTATCCTGTCGCACGACGTGATTGATCCGGCCACCGGTGAGTTGCTGGCCACGGCCAATGACGAAATCACCTTCGACAGCCTGGAAAAGCTGCGCAAGGCTGGCATTCAGTCGGTAGGCACGTTGTGGATCAATGACCTGGATCGTGGCGCGTATCTGTCCAACACTTTGCGGATTGATTCGACCAAGACCCAGCTTGATGCGTTGGTCGAAATCTATCGGATGATGCGTCCGGGCGAACCGCCGACCAAGGACGCCGCGCAGAACCTGTTCCACAACTTGTTCTTCACCTTCGAGCGCTATGACCTGTCGAGTGTTGGCCGGATGAAGTTCAACCGCCGCCTGGGCCGCAAGGAAGTCACCGGCGCTTCGATCCTGTACGACGCCAAGTACTTCGCCGATCGCAAGGACGAGGAGTCCGTGCGCCTGCGCAAGGAATGCGGCCAAGGTTCCGACATCCTGGACGTGATGAAGGTGCTGTGCGAAATCCGCAACGGCCGTGGCGTGGTGGATGACATCGACCATCTGGGTAACCGCCGCGTGCGTTCGGTCGGTGAAATGGCGGAGAACGTGTTCCGTGTTGGCTTGGTGCGCGTGGAGCGTGCGGTCAAGGAACGCCTGTCGATGGCCGAAGCCGATGGCCTGTCGCCGCAGGATTTGATCAATGCCAAGCCAGTGGCGGCGGCAATCAAGGAATTCTTCGGCTCCTCGCAGCTGTCGCAATTCATGGATCAAAATAATCCGTTGTCGGAAGTGACCCACAAGCGTCGTGTCTCGGCGCTCGGCCCGGGTGGTCTGACCCGCGAACGCGCCGGCTTCGAAGTGCGCGACGTGCACCCCACCCATTACGGCCGCGTGTGCACCATCGAAACACCGGAAGGCCCGAACATCGGCCTGATCAATTCACTGGCGGTGTTCGCGCGCACCAACTCGTACGGCTTCCTGGAAACCCCATACCGCAAGGTGGTGGATGGCCACGTCACCGACGACATTGAATTCCTGTCGGCGATCGAAGAAAACGAATACGTGATTGCGCAGGCCAATGCGCAGCGCGATGCCAAGGGCACGATTACCGCGCAGTTCGTGGCTTGCCGCTTCCAGGGCGAAAACCTGTTGAAGCCGCCGAGCGAGATCCACTACATGGATGTGTCGCCGATGCAGACCGTGTCGGTGGCGGCGGCGCTGGTGCCGTTCCTGGAGCACGATGACGCCAACCGCGCATTGATGGGTGCCAACATGCAGCGGCAGGCGGTGCCGACCTTGCGTGCGCAGAAGCCGCTGGTCGGCACCGGTATCGAGCGCGCGGTGGCGCGTGACTCGGGCGTGACCGTGAACGCGCGGCGTGGTGGCGTGGTCGAGCAGATCGACGCCGGCCGTATTGTGGTCAAGATCAACGAGAACGAAATCTCCGGTGAAGCCGATGCTGGCGTGGATATCTATTCGCTGATCAAATACACCCGTTCCAACCAGAACACCTGCATCAACCAGCGTCCGTTGGTGGTGGTGGGGGACGTGGTGGCGCGTGGTGACGTGTTGGCCGACGGCCCTTCCACCGACATCGGTGAACTGGCACTGGGTCAGAACATGTTGATCGCGTTCATGCCGTGGAATGGTTACAACTTTGAAGACTCGATCCTGCTTTCCGAGCGCGTGGTCGAGGAGGATCGTTACACCACGATTCACATCGAAGAACTCACCGTGCAAGCGCGTGACACCAAGTTGGGGCCGGAAGAAATCTCTGCCGATATTCCCAACGTCAGCGAAAACGCGCTGAACCGACTGGATGAATCCGGTGTTGTGTATATCGGCGCAGAGGTGCGTGCCGGCGATATTCTGGTGGGTAAGGTCACGCCGAAGGGCGAGAGCCAGCTGACCCCGGAAGAAAAACTGCTGCGCGCGATCTTTGGCGAGAAGGCCTCGGATGTGAAGGACAGCTCGTTGCGCGTGCCGCCGGGCATGGATGGCGTGGTCATCGACGTGCAGGTGTTCACCCGCGACGGTATCGAAAAAGACAAGCGCGCACGCCAGATCGAAGAAAGCGAAATCCGTCGCGTGAAGAAGGATTTCGACGACCAGTTCCGCATCTTGGAAGCGGCAATCTATGCCCGTCTGCGTGAGCAGCTGCTGGGCAAGGTAGCCAATGGTGGCCCGGGCGTGAAGAAGGGCGACACCGTGTCTTCGCTGGTGCTGGATGGCATCCGCAAAGCGGATTGGTTGCAGCTGCGAATGAAGGATGAAGTCGCAGCCGAAGCCATCGAACGTGCTGCCAAGCAGCTCGAAGCACATCAGCAGGAGTTCGATAAGCGGTTCACCGACAAGCGCAGCAAAATTACCCAAGGTGACGATTTGGCACCGGGCGTGCTGAAAATGGTCAAGGTATTCCTGGCTGTGAAGCGCCGCATCCAACCGGGTGACAAGATGGCTGGCCGTCACGGCAACAAGGGTGTGGTGTCGAAGATCGTGCCGGTCGAGGACATGCCCTACATGGCCGATGGCCAGACCGTGGACATCGTGTTGAACCCGCTGGGCGTGCCCTCGCGTATGAACATCGGGCAGGTGCTCGAAGTTCACCTAGGCCTTGCGGCCAAGGGCTTGGGCCAGAAGATCCAGCGCATGCTGGACGCGCAGGCCAAGGTCGCCGAGCTGCGCAAGTTCCTCGACGAGATCTACAACCACGACCGCAAGACCCACCTGGAGCGCGTGGACCTCACCCAGTTCAGCGATGCCGAATTGCTGGCGCTGGCGAAGAACCTCACCGATGGCGTGCCGATGGCCACCCCGGTCTTCGACGGTGCCAGCGAAGCCGAAATCAAGGCGATGCTGAAACTGGCCGACTTGCCCGAATCCGGCCAGACCCAGCTGTTCGATGGGCGCACCGGCGAAGCGTTTGATCGCCAGACCACGGTGGGCTACATGCACATGCTGAAGTTGAATCACTTGGTCGACGACAAGATGCATGCGCGTTCGACTGGCCCGTACTCGCTGGTCACCCAGCAGCCGCTGGGCGGCAAGGCGCAGTTCGGCGGCCAGCGCTTCGGTGAAATGGAAGTCTGGGCGCTGGAAGCCTACGGCGCGGCCTACACCCTGCAGGAAATGCTGACGGTGAAGTCCGACGACGTGCAGGGCCGTAACCAGATGTACAAGAACATCGTCGATGGTGAATACGAGATGGTCGCCGGCATGCCGGAATCCTTCAACGTGTTGGTGAAGGAAATCCGCAGTCTGGCCATCAATATGGAGCTTGAGGAGAACTGAGTATCGCAACGGCGCGGCCACACGGTCGCGCCAGTTCGAATGTTCATACCCCTCGATCCGGAGAATTCAAATGAAAGACTTGCTTAATCTGTTCAACCAGCAGCGCCAGACGCTGGATTTCGATGCCATCAAGATCGCGCTGGCTTCACCCGACTTGATCCGTTCGTGGTCTTACGGCGAAGTCAAAAAGCCGGAAACGATCAACTACCGCACCTTCAAGCCGGAGCGAGATGGCCTGTTCTGCGCGGCCATCTTCGGCCCGATCAAGGACTACGAGTGCCTGTGCGGCAAGTACAAGCGCATGAAGCACCGCGGCGTGGTCTGCGAAAAGTGCGGCACCGAAGTGACCTTGGCCAAGGTCCGCCGCGAGCGCATGGGCCACATTGATTTGGCCTCACCGGTTGCGCATATCTGGTTCCTCAAGTCGCTGCCGTCGCGGATTGGCTTGATGCTGGACATGACCCTGCGTGACATCGAACGCATCCTGTATTTCGAAGCGTTCGTGGTGACCGAGCCGGGCTTGACGCCGATGGAACGCGGTCAGCTGCTGACCGAAGAACAGTACATGACCGCACGCTCCGAGCACGGCGAGGATTTCGACGCCGCGATGGGTGCCGAAGCCGTGTACGACCTGCTGCGCACGATCGACCTGCAAAGCGAGATGGTGCAGCTGAAGGAGGAAATTGCGTCCACCGGTAGCGAAACCAAGCTCAAGCGCCTGACCAAGCGGATCAAGCTGGTTGAGGCGTTCCTGGAATCGGGCAACCGTCCCGAGTGGATGGTGATGACCGTGCTGCCGGTGCTGCCGCCGGATCTGCGCCCGCTGGTGCCGTTGGATGGTGGTCGTTTTGCGACCTCGGATCTGAACGATCTGTACCGGCGCGTCATCAACCGCAACAACCGTTTGCGCCGGCTGCTGGAACTCAATGCACCGGACATCATCGTGCGCAACGAGAAGCGTATGCTGCAGGAGTCGGTGGACGCGCTGATGGACAACGGCCGCCGCGGCCGCGCCATCACCGGCACCAACAAGCGTCCGCTGAAATCCTTGGCCGACATGATCAAGGGCAAGCAGGGTCGCTTCCGCCAGAACCTGCTCGGCAAGCGCGTGGACTACTCCGGTCGCTCGGTCATCGTGGTCGGTCCGTACCTCAAGCTGCACCAGTGCGGCCTGCCCAAGAAAATGGCGCTGGAACTGTTCAAGCCCTTCATCTTTGCCAAGCTGCAAGTGCGTGGCCTCGCCACCACCATCAAGGCGGCCAAGAAGCTGGTCGAGCGTGAAGAAGCGGAAGTGTGGGACATCCTCGAAGAGGTGATCCGCGAACATCCGGTACTGCTGAACCGCGCCCCGACCCTGCATCGTTTGGGTATCCAGGCGTTCGAGCCGGTGCTGATCGAAGGCAAGGCGATCCAGTTGCACCCGCTGGTGTGTACCGCGTTCAACGCCGACTTCGACGGTGACCAGATGGCCGTGCACGTGCCGCTGTCGCTGGAAGCGCAGCTGGAAGCGCGCGCACTGATGATGGCGTCCAACAACATCCTGTCGCCGGCCAACGGCGAGCCGATCATCGTGCCGTCGCAGGACGTGGTGTTGGGCTTGTACTACATGACCCGTGCGCTGGAAAACAAGGCGGGCGAGGGCATGGTGTTTGCCAATATCGCCGAAGTGAAGCGTGCCTACGACAACCGCGTGGTGCAATTGCACGCCAAGTGCAAGGTGCGCATCAGCGAAAAGGTGAAGAACGAGGATGGCAGCTTCGAGCAGAAGACCTCCATCGTCGACACCACCGTCGGTCGCGCGCTGCTGCGCGAGATCCTGCCGGAAGGCTTGCCGTTCGCACTGGCCAACACCGAATTGACTAAGAAGAACATCAGCCGCCTGATCAACAGCTGCTACCGCATGCTGGGTCTGAAGGACACGGTGGTGTTCGCCGACAAGCTGATGTACACCGGTTTCGCCTACGCCACCCGCGCCGGCGTGTCGATCGGCATCGACGACATGATCATCCCGAACGAAAAGAAGGGCATTCTCGACGAGGCCGAAGCCGAGGTGCTGGAAATCCAGCAGCAGTACCAAAGCGGCTTGGTCACCGGTGGCGAGCGTTACAACAAGGTGGTGGACATCTGGTCGCGCACCAATGAACGCGTGGCCAAGGCGATGATGGACACCATCGGCACCGAGAAGGTGGTCAATGCCAAGGGCGAGATCATCGATCAGAAGTCGATGAACTCGATCTACATCATGGCTGACTCCGGTGCGCGCGGTTCGCAGGCGCAGATTCGCCAGCTGGCCGGTATGCGCGGCTTGATGGCCAAGCCGGACGGCTCGATCATCGAGACCCCGATTACTTCCAACTTCCGCGAAGGCCTGAACGTCCAGCAGTACTTCATCTCCACCCACGGCGCCCGCAAGGGCTTGGCCGATACCGCGCTGAAGACCGCGAACTCGGGTTACCTGACCCGTCGCCTGGTCGATGTGGCGCAGGACGTGGTGATCACCAGCTCCGATTGCGGTACCCTGACTGGCCTGACCATGACCCCGATCGTGGAAGGCGGCGACGTGGTCGAGCCGCTGAAGGATCGCGTGCTGGGTCGCGTGGTGGCCGAAGATGTGTACCTGCCGGGCAATGACGAAGACCCGTTCGTCACCCGCAACACCCTGCTCGACGAGCAGTGGGTCGCCAAGCTGGAAGATGCTGGCGTGCAGTCGATCAAGGTGCGCAGCACGATTACCTGTGAAGCCAGCTTCGGCGTGTGCGCGCATTGCTATGGTCGTGACCTGGGCCGTGGACATCTGGTCAACCACGGTGAAGCCGTGGGTGTGGTGGCAGCGCAGTCGATCGGTGAGCCGGGTACCCAGCTCACCATGCGTACCTTCCATATCGGTGGTGCCGCGTCGCGTGCGGCGGCGATCGATAACGTGACGGTGAAGACCACGGGCTCGGTGAAGTTCAACAACCTGAAGTTCGTCAAGCACGCCGATGGCCACCTGGTGGCAGTGTCGCGCTCCGGTGAACTCTCGGTGCTGGACAACCACGGCCGCGAGCGCGAGCGCTACAAGCTGCCCTACGGTGCCACCTTGCAGGTACAGGATGGTGGTAGCGTCAAGGCGGGCCAGGAAGTGTCGCGCTGGGATCCGCATAACCACCCGATCGTCTCTGAAGTGGCCGGTTTTGTGCGCTTCATTGACTTCGTCGATGGCGTCACCGTGATCGAAAAGACCGACGAGCTGACCGGTTTGGCTTCGCGTGAAATCACCGATCCCAAGCGTCGCGGCTCGCAGGGCAAGGATCTGCGTCCGGTGGTGCGTATCGTCGACAAGGACGGCAAGGATCTGAACATTCCTGGTACCGACTTGCCAGCGCAATACATGCTGCCGCCGCGCTCGGTGGTGAACCTGCAGCACGGTGCCGCTGTGGGTGTGGGCGACGTGGTCGCCAAGATCCCGCAGGAAGCCTCCAAGACCCGCGACATCACCGGCGGTCTGCCACGCGTGGCGGACTTGTTTGAAGCGCGCAAGCCGAAGGATCCGGCGATCCTTGCCGAAATCTCCGGCATGATCAGTTTCGGCAAGGAGACCAAGGGCAAGCAGCGTTTGATCTTGAAGAACGCCGATGGCACCGAGCACGAAGAGCTGATTCCGAAGTATCGCCAGATCATCGTGTTCGAAGGCGAGCACGTGGAGAAAGGCGAAACCGTGGTGGACGGCGAGCCCAGCCCGCAGGACATCCTGCGCCTGAAGGGCGTCGAGGAGCTGGCGGCGTACTTGGTGAAGGAAATCCAGGACGTGTATCGCCTGCAAGGCGTGAAGATCAACGACAAGCACATCGAAGTGATCATTCGCCAGATGCTGCGCAAGGTCGAAGTGGTGGATCAGGGGGATTCCAAGTACCTCAATGGCGAGCAAGTCGAGCGCCAGCGTGCGATCGAGGAAAACCAACGCCTGGCCCGCAACAACGAAATTCTGGTCAAGGTGGATCCGGTGTTGCTGGGGATCACCAAGGCCTCGCTGGCCACCGAATCCTTCATTTCCTCGGCATCGTTCCAGGAAACCACCCGCGTATTGACCGAGGCGGCCGTACGCGGCACCCGCGATACCTTGCGCGGCTTGAAGGAAAACGTGATCGTTGGTCGCTTGATTCCGGCGGGCACCGGTTTGGCTTATCACAGCCAGCGTCGCAAGAGAGCGTCTGGCTTGACCGAAGCAGAAATGGCGACCTTGGCGGGTGAGCCGGCAGCGGCAGAAGGCACTTCCGTAGAGTAATGTGGCACTGGATCTGCTTGACGGCAGCGTCAGGCAGGTGCGGCAAACACAAGTGCTTGCATTACAGCAAGCACTTGTCTACAATACGCGGGTTTTCGATGGCGTAAGCCATCCAGATCACCAAATGAGGTCGCAGGACGCGCCTCGTATTGGGCCTACGGATAGGCGGGATCGCAGATAAGTCATGGTTGCTCGCAGTGCGGGCGGCGTGACTTTTCGGTATGGCGGCGTGTGGCTGAAGAGTCGGACGCGGGCTATACTTTTTCGTCTTGTCGACTGGATTGCGTCTGATCCGGTCGGCTTTCGTTTTCAAATGGGCTTCGGCCCACCTACTGAGCCCCGAAATGGCAACGATCAACCAGCTGGTGCGCAAGCCGCGCAGCCCGGAAACCTACAAGAGCACATCGCCTGCGCTGGCTAACTGCCCGCAGCGCCGTGGCGTGTGCACCCGTGTTTACACCACCACCCCGAAGAAGCCGAACTCGGCGCTGCGCAAGGTGGCCAAGGTGCGCCTGACCAATGGTTACGAGGTCATCTCGTACATCGGCGGCGAAGGCCACAATCTGCAAGAGCACAGCGTGGTGCTGATCCGCGGCGGCCGCGTCAAGGATCTGCCGGGTGTGCGTTACCACACCGTGCGCGGTTCGTTGGATGCCGCAGGTGTCGCCAAGCGTAAGCAGGCGCGCTCCAAGTACGGCGCCAAGCGTCCGAAGAAGTAATGTCGGCCGGGTTTTGACCCGCCATCGCAGAAAACGGCGGCTCAAGTCCGCCCTACGAGAATAAGCATATGTCGCGTAAAGGTAATACCCCGCAGCGTTCGGTGCTGCCGGATCCGAAGCACGGAAGCGAAACCATCGCCCGCTTCATCAACATGGTCATGCAGAGCGGCAAGAAGTCGATTGCCGAGAAAATCGTGTATGGCGCGATGGAAGTGATTGGCGAAAAGAATGCCAACCCGCTGGAGCTGGTCGAAAAAGCACTGGGTAATGTGTCGCCATCGGTCGAAGTGAAGTCGCGCCGCGTCGGCGGTGCCACCTATCAAGTGCCGGTGGAAGTGCGCTCCTCGCGTCGTATGGCGCTGGCCATGCGCTGGCTGATCGAATCGGCCCGCAAGCGCGGTGAAAACTCGATGCCGCGCAAGTTGGCTGGCGAGTTGCTGGACGCCTCCGAAAATCGCGGTGGCGCCATCAAGAAGCGTGAAGAAACCCACCGCATGGCTGACGCCAACAAGGCGTTTGCACACTACCGCTGGTGAGTTTGACGGCCCTGCGGGGCCAGTGGCGGCGCACTTGATGTTGTGCCGCCACACGACCCCATCCGGGGCGCACCACTCCGAAGGCCGCCGACAGGCGGCATTCGGCCATTCCGAAATCCGAATTTATTGAGAGGCTCCCCGTGGCCCGTTCCACTCCCATCGAGCGTTACCGCAATTTCGGCATCATGGCGCACATTGATGCTGGCAAGACCACCACGTCCGAGCGCATCCTGTTCTACACCGGCAAGAGCCACAAGATCGGTGAAGTGCACGACGGTGCCGCCACCATGGACTGGATGGAGCAGGAGCAGGAGCGTGGTATCACGATCCAGTCTGCTGCTACCACCGCGTTCTGGAAAGGCATGGACAAGTCCTTGCCGGAACACCGCTTCAACATCATCGACACCCCCGGCCACGTGGACTTCACCATCGAAGTGGAGCGCAGCTTGCGCGTGCTCGATGGTGCAGTGTTCGTGCTGTGCGCGGTCGGTGGCGTGCAGCCGCAGTCGGAAACCGTGTGGCGCCAGGCCAACAAGTACCACGTGCCGCGCATCGCGTTTGTCAACAAGATGGATCGCACCGGTGCCAACTTCTACAAGGTGCGCGACCAGCTGAAGGCGCGTCTGGGTGCTGTCGCGGTTCCGATGCAGGTGCCGATCGGTGCCGAAGATGGCTTCGAAGGCGTGATTGATCTGCTGAAGATGAAGGCCATCCATTGGGATACCGCATCGCAGGGGTTGAACTTCGAATACCGCGACATTCCGGCCGAGCTGCAAGCGAAGGCGGATGAAGAGCGTGCATTCATGGTGGAGTCTGCCGCCGAAGCCACCGAAGAACTGATGGACAAGTACCTCAATGAGGGGGAATTGACCGAAGCCGAAATCGTCGAAGGTTTGCGCCAGCGCACCCTGAAGACCGAAATCGTGCCGATGTTCTGCGGTACCGCGTTCAAGAACAAGGGCGTGCAGGCCATGCTGGACGGCGTGATCAACCTGCTGCCGTCGCCGGTTGACGTGCCCGCCATCAAGGGTGTGGACGTGGATGACGAAACCGTCGAAATGACGCGTGAGTCCAGCGACAAGGCCCCGTTCTCGGCGCTGGCGTTCAAGATCATGACCGACCCGTTCGTGGGTTCGCTGACCTTCTTCCGCGTCTATTCGGGCATGCTCAATGCGGGTGACCAGGTGTTGAACTCGGTCAAGGGCAAGAAAGAGCGCATCGGACGTCTGCTGCAGATGCATTCCAACAACCGCGAAGAAATCAAGGAAGTGCTGGCCGGTGACATCGCCGCTGCCGTGGGTCTGAAGGATGTCACCACCGGTGACACCCTGTGCTCGCTGGATGCACCGATCGTGCTGGAGCGCATGACCTTCCCGGAACCGGTGATTTCGATGGCGGTCGAGCCGAAGACCAAGTCCGACCAGGAAAAGATGGGCAATGCCCTGAGCCGTTTGGCGCAGGAGGATCCATCGTTCCGCGTGCGTACCGACGAAGAATCCGGGCAGACCATCATCGCCGGCATGGGTGAGCTGCATCTGGACATCATCGTTGATCGCATGAAGCGCGAGTTCAACGTCGAGGCCAATGTCGGCAAGCCGCAGGTGGCCTACCGCGAAACCATCCGCAAGTCGGATGTGAAGAGCGACTACAAGCACGCCAAGCAGTCGGGTGGTAAGGGGCAGTACGGTCACGTGGTGATCGAGTTGTCACCGATGACGGCGGAAGACAGGGCGAACCCGGATGTCAAGAACGATTTCCTGTTCATCAACGACATCACCGGCGGCGTGATTCCGAAGGAATTCATCCCCGCAGTTGAAAAGGGTATGCGCGAAACCATCACCAGCGGCCCGCTGGCCGGCTATCCGGTGGTGGGTGTGAAGGTCAAGTTGGTGTTCGGTTCCTACCATGATGTCGACTCGTCGGAAATGGCGTTCAAGTTGGCCGCGTCGATGGCGTTCAAGGAAGGTTTCCGCAAGGCCAGCCCGGTGTTGCTGGAGCCGGTGATGAAGGTCGAAATCGTCAGCCCGGAAGATTATCTGGGTGACGTGATGGGCGACGTCAGCCGTCGTCGCGGCGTGCTGCAAGGTCAGGATGACAGTCCGTCCGGCAAGATCATCAATGCGATGATCCCGTTGGGTGAAATGTTCGGCTACGCCACTTCGCTGCGTTCGATGTCGCAAGGCCGCGCCACCTTCTCGATGGAATTTGACCATTACGAAGAAGCGCCGACCAACATCGCCGAATCGGTCATGAAGAAAGCGTAATACAGGTTCTGGTTGCGGGCGCAGATGAGACGCCGCCCGCACTCAGGCTCACCACTTTTCAAACTAATTTTCTGGAGTTATCAACATGGCAAAGGGTAAGTTCGAACGCACCAAGCCCCACGTGAACGTGGGTACGATC
>NZ_CALMPC010000096.1:0-14836 GCF_937872235.1 uncultured Thermomonas sp. | reverse complement strand
CCTCGGGCGTGATCCCCACCACGATGCCGGCGTTGGCATTGCGCTCGTTGCGCGAATACTGGCTCATGCCGTTGGTGACCACCCGGCCGGGTTCGCTGGTGGCGGCCACCACGGTGCCGCCGGGGCACATGCAGAAGCTGTACACCGATCGGCCGTTGCTGGCGTGGTGGACCAGCTTGTAGTCGGCCGCGCCCAGCAGCGGATGGCCGGCCTGCGGGCCGAACCGCGCGCGGTCGATCACTGTCTGCGGATGCTCGATGCGGAAACCCAGCGAGAACGGCTTGGCCTCCAGATACACGCCGCGGGCGTGCAGCATGGCGAAGGTGTCGCGCGCGCTGTGGCCCAAGGCCAGCACCACGTGGTCGGCGCGCAGTTCGTACGGTTCGAGTGCTGACAGCGCGAGTCTTCCACCGCCGTCATTTGGCATCAAGCCAAAACGAACCAACCCATCCATGAAGCGTGCTTGTCGCTTCAACACGCAGTCGTGACGGCGGCGCATTTGCTGAAAGATGCACCAAATCTGAGGGCCGGCCTAGCCGGCCCTTGTCTTTTGTAGCGGATCGCTGTCGCACCGACTGAGACGGTGCCAGCCTCAAAACCCATACCGCAAAAAGCCACCGTCCACGGCGATGCATTCGCCGGTGACATAACTGGATGCAGGCAGGCACAGGAAGGCAACGGCGCTGGCCACTTCTTCGGGTTCGCCGATGCGGCCCATGGGGGTGCGCAGCAGCACGTCGTCCAGATAGTCGGGGTCGGCCAATTTGCCGCTGGTGCGGCGGGTGCGGATGTACCACGGGGCCACGGCGTTGACGCGGATGCCGTCGTCGGCCCATTCCACGGCCAGGTTGCGGGTCATCTGATGCAGCGCGGCCTTGCTCATGCCGTAGGGGGCGCCGCTGCGCACATGGGTGATGCCGGACACGCTGCCCACATTGACGATGCTCGATGCCGCATGTTTGCTCAGCAGCGGATGCGCCAAGCGGCACAGTTCAAACGCCGAGAACAGATTGGTTTCGAAGATCGTGCGCCACTGGTCTTCGCCATAGTCCAGTGTCGGGCGGGTGAGGTTGCCGCCGGCGTTGTTGACGAGGATGTGCAGGCCGCCTTGGTCGTTGGCCCAGTCGATCAGTTCCGCACGTTGCTCATCATCGGTCACGTCGGCGGGTAGGGCCAGTACCGCGTCTTCGGGCCCGGGGAATTCGTCTTCCAATTCGGCCCGCGCAGACTCCAGCAATGCGCCATCACGCGCCACCATCAACACCTGCGCACCCAAGCCCAGCAGCTCGCGACAAATGGCCAAGCCAATGCCGGCGCTGGCGCCGGTGACAAGGGCGCGTTGGCCATCCAGATTCCAGCGGGACGAGGGCATGGGCAGCTCCATCAATGAGGTTCAGCGTAGGATAGGCCAAGCACTCTGCGGAGAAACCCTGATGCGCGCCACTGTGTTGTTGCCATTGCTGTGCATGCTGGCCGCGTGTTCGGCCCCGCCACCGCCGGACCCCGCGCAGCGGCCGGAGCCGAAGGCGGCAACGCCATCGCCGATCACCACCACCGCCAATACCTACAAGGATGCGGCACACACCGCCGCGGAGACCGCGCAAACGCAGGCGGCGGAGCAGGCCAAGCAGGCGGATGCGGCGACGCAGTAGCGCGTCACCGCTTCGATCAAACCCTTACTGCGGTGTGCAGAAGCAATACGCCAGCGCCTTGACGCGTTGGTTGCCGGGTTTGGCCAGTGCGTCCTGCACGAAGCGGAATACCGGCTGTTCCTGCACGTGGCGGGCCAGCAGCAACTCGGCACTGCCACTGTGTTGCAGCAGGGCGATGCCGGCGCGGCTTTGCAACATGCCGCCCAATAGTTGCGACAGCGGGGTGGTGCTGTCTTCGATATAGCGCGTCTGCCAGGCATCGGGCTTGCCCAGCTTGGCGCGGCTGGCGGCGTCGGCCACGGCATCGCCAAGGCTGCCGAATGCATCCACCAAGCCACGGTCCTTGGCTTGTGCGCCGCTCCACACGCGACCTTGGGCAATGCTGTCGATCTGCTCCACGCTCTTGCCGCGCGCATTGGCCACGCGGCCGGTGAAGTCGCGGTAGCCCTTTTCGATCACGGCCTGCACGGTGGTGGCCACGCCCGGATCCAGCGATCGGGTCAAATCAAACGCGCCGGCATATTTGGCGGTGGCCACGCCATCGGTATGCACCCCGAGTTTGTCCAGGCTGCGATCGAGCGTGGGGAACAAGCCGAAGATGCCGATCGAGCCGGTAATCGTGGACGGATCGGCATAGATGCGGTCGGCATTCATGCTGATCCAATAGCCACCAGACGCGGCCACATCGCCCATCGACACCACCACCGGTTTGCCGGCGGTTTTCAGTGCGGCTACTTCACGGCGGATTTGTTCGGATGCAAACACTTCGCCGCCGGGCGAGTTCACCCGCAGTACCACCGCCTTCACATCGTCATCGTCACGCGCCTGGCGCAGCAGTGCAGAAGTGGATTCGCCGCCCACTTTGCCGGCGGGCAATTTGCCACCGGCGATTTCGCCTTCCGCCACCACCACCGCCACTTGCGGGCGATTGTCGGCCTGCGGCAGTGCGCTGTTGATATGTTGCAGATAGGCATCCAGCGGCACTTGCCGGTAGCCACCGTCGGCATTGTCATCGGCCACGCCGCGCTGGGTCAGCAGGGTGTCCACTTCTTCCCGGGTCTTCAGCCCGGTGACCAGTTTTTGTTGCAGCGCCAGTTGCGCCAAGTCGCCGTGCGCGGCGCTCACTGCATCCGGCAAGGTGTTGGCGTAGTTGGACAGCAGTGCGGGATCAATGCTGCGTGCTTTGCCGATATCGGCCAACATGCGCTGCCAGATATCGCCCATCCAATACAGGTCGGCTTCTTTCGATGCTGGCGATGCGGCATCCAGAATATAAGGCTCGGCGGCGGACTTGAAGGTGCCTACCTTGAACAGGTGCACGTCCACGCCCAGCTTGTCTTGCAGCGCGGTGTGGAAGAACTGGCGGTACGAGGCCAGCCCGTCCAGCATCACCCCACCGGAGGACATCGGGTCCAGATAGATTTCATTGGCTTGCGCGGCCAGCAGGTATTGTCCCTGCGAGAAGCTGTCGCCATAGGCCACCACTTGCTTGCCGGCAGCACGCACGGCTGCCAGCGCCGCGCCCACTTCGCGCAGCGAGGCAAAGCCGGAGGGTTCCATGTCCTGCACGTTCACCACCACACGTTCGATGCGCTTGTCGGTGCGGGCGGCGTGCAGTGCACTCAGGACAT
Organism: uncultured Thermomonas sp.; assembly: GCF_937872235.1. Classification (NCBI taxonomy): domain Bacteria; kingdom Pseudomonadati; phylum Pseudomonadota; class Gammaproteobacteria; order Lysobacterales; family Lysobacteraceae; genus Thermomonas; species uncultured Thermomonas sp. The sequence goes on along the minus strand of NZ_CALMPC010000096.1, from coordinate 11,553 downwards.
CGCGCAGGCGCACTTCCTGACAATCCCGGCTATGGGTGGCATGCGCCAGACTGCGGCTCAAGGCATCGCAGGTGTATTGCTCCACCAGCCGGCCTTCGGGGGCAAACACCAGCGTGGTGCGGCTCTCCAGCGGGGTGAGCCGGCCACCAAACAGTGCTGCCAGCAACAGCAGGGCCAGCACCGGCAGCAATAGCAAGAACAGCAGATTCAACACCAGGCGACGGGTGAAATTGATCGTATTCCAAACGCCAATCACAAGGCTGGCGATGGGGCCGCGGCGGCGCGGTTCGTTCATGAAAACTCCGGGAAAACGCAAGGCCGTGATGCGGCAGTGGGGATGGGTATGGTAAAGGACGCGGGGGTGTGCTTCATGCGCCGTCGGTCATGGGTCGATGCGAAAACGTGTTGGCAAGGCGCTGCGGTTGGCTGCTGCGCAAAAACCGCCGGGCCATCAGGATGGCGGCCACCAGCAGGCCTGCGGTCAGCCCCAGCCACATGCCGCGCGGACCCCCGTTCAAGCCCAGCCCCAACCACGCGCCTACCGGCATGCCAATGCCCCAATACGCCAGCACCGCCAGCCACATCGGTACGCGGGTGTCTTTCAGGCCACGCAACGCGCCGGCCGACACCACCTGCACGCCATCGGGCAATTGAAACAGCGCGGCATACAGCAGCAGGCTGCCACCCAGCGCGATGACGGCGGGGTCGGCACTGTAGAGCGAGGCGATGGCGTGATGGCCCAGCAACATGGTGCTGGCGGACAATACTTGCGTGCACATGGCCAAGGTCAGCCCTGCGAAAGCGGCACGCCGCACGCCTGCTGCATCGCCGCGCCCCAACGCATGCCCCACCCGCACGGTCGTGGCCTCGGCAATCCCGAACGGCAGCATGAAGCACAGGGTGGCCACATTCAGTGCTACCTGATGCGCCGCCGCCGGCACTTCGCCCAAGCGGCCAATCAACAGCGCCGTCACGGCAAACAAGCCGCCTTCCATGGTGACCGTCACGCCAATCGGCAAACCGGTGCGAATCAACGCACGCAAACGCGGGCCATCTGGCCAGTGCCAGTGGGTGAACAGCTGCAAATCGGCAAAGCGTTTGCTGATGGCCAGATACAGCGCAAAAGCCAATGCTTGTGCCCAAAACATCACGCTGGTGGCAATCCCGATCCCGGCCACGCCCAGCTCGGGGAACCCCAGCAAGCCATTGGTCAGCACATACGCCAGCGGCGCCAGCACACACAGCCCGCCAAAGCCCAGCAGCATGGTGGGCAACGACCAATGCAAGCCGTCGCTGAGATAGCGCATGCACAAGTACAGGGTGAAGGCCGGCACGCCCCAGCGCAGCGTATGCAAAAACGCAGTGACGCCCGGCACGATGTCAGGTGCGATGCCCATCGGTGCCAACAACAGCGGCATCGCGCTGACCAAGCCAAACAGCAGCGCACCCAGTGCCAATGCCAGCCACAGGGCTTGCCGAAACAATGGACCAATCTCGCTGCGGCGGCCTGCGCCATCCAATTGCGAGACTGCCGGTGGCAGTGCCATCAAGGTGCCCATCGGTGCCAGCATCGGCAGCCAAAACAAGGCGGCGCCCACCGACACCGCCGCCAGTGTGGTGGTGCCGTGATGGCCAGCCACCACCGCATCGACCAGACTCACCAGCCCACTGGCCAGGTGGCCTGCGGCCAATGGCGCAGCCAGCGTGGCGGTGCGCCTCACGTCGTGACGGAAGCGTGAGGGTGTTGTGGGTGTGGACATGCGAGAAAGGTATCGATGGGCGCTGGCATTGCTGCGCGCGGCCTGTCATTTTATCTGGATGCAAATGAATATCACGCCCGATTCCGCCGATGACATCCCCGTGGCGGCCGTCTGTCGCAATTGTGGCGAGGTCCTGCACGGGCCCCATTGCCACGCCTGCGGGCAGCCGGTCAAAGGCCTGATGCGGCCGTTGGGCAGCGTGTTGGGTGATTTGCTGGACAGCGTGTTTGATTTCGATGCGCGGATTGTGCGCACGCTCAAGCCGTTGTATCTGCGTCCGGGGTTTTTGAGTCTGGAGTATTTTGCTGGTCGGCAGGTGCGCTATGTCACGCCGTTCCGGCTGTTTTTCTTTTTGGCGGTATTGGCGTTTTTTGTGGCGCGGTTGACCGTGCATGTGGATGGTGCGGGCGCGGGCGAGCCGCCGCAGGTATTCGCCAAGGCCACCACCGTGGCGGCGGTCGAGCAGGCGCGCGATGCGCAATTGGCGCAGATGGCGCAAGCCAAACGCGAGATGACGGGTACCCCAGCGGCGGCTGGCATCGTCGGCATCGAGGCCGGCGAACAGCGCATCCGCGAGGCCGCCGATGCGCGCATTCGAGAGCTGCAAGGCAAGCCCGATAGCGCGGGCAAGGCCGTGTCAAAGGCCGGCAAGCCTGCCGATACGCAGCCTGGTCTGGTGATCAATGGGCAAGTCTGGGATGCCGACAAGCACCCGGTCACTATTAGCTGGCTACCAGCATTTGGCAACCGCTGGCTCAACGATCAGGTCAAGCGCGGCAGTGACAACGTGGAGCGCCTGAAGCGTGATCCCGGCGCGTTCAAGGACGCGGTGCTCAGTGTCATTCCCACCACCTTGTTCGTGCTGGTGCCGGTGTTTGCGCTGATGTTGAAGGGCGCATTTTTGTTGCAACGGCGCTTGTACATGGAGCACCTGATCGTGGCCCTGCACAGCCATGCCTTCATGTGCCTGTCGCTGTTGCTGGTGTTGTTGGCGGCGGTGCCGGCAGAAACGTTCGCACCCGATGGCACGTGGATCAATAGCGTGTTCGATTGGGTGATCGCGCTGTTGCTGCTGTGGGTGCCGGTGCATTTGTTGTGGATGCAAAAGCGCGTGTACGCCCAGGCCTGGCCGATCACCGTGCTGAAGTTTGGCGTGCTGGGTGTGCTGTATTCGGTGCTGCTGGCTTTCGCCGTTACCGCTGCGGCCTTGATTGGCTTGGTGGAAATGTAAGCGGCCTGACGGGTACGGGTGCATTGCGCTGCGCACGCAGCATGTCTGACGCGACGCTGAGGCGCTGCAAGCCTGTTTCGATCAGCACGCGTCACGCATGCGTGAAGATGGTGTGGCGCGTTTGGGTGGCAGATTCAGTGCCGGTCGACGGGTGCCTGCCGGGCATTGCGCGCGGATTCATTGATGCAGTTGCGCTTGCAACCACGTCGAGCGCTGCGCCGCCGGTAGTGCCAGCAGGCTTTGCCGCAGCGCGGCGCGGTGCTCGGGTGGAGTGGTCTGCGCCAGACGGGCGAGGGTGTCCAGGTCATCCGGCGAGGCCTGGCGCAGCATGTGCACGACGGGCTGCTGTTCGCCGGGGTCGATATACGCAAACAGTGCGGCGATGCGCGGCCAGTTGCGGCCCAGCACTGGGCCCAGATGCCAGCCGCGATGCGCGTCAAAACTTTGCGTTGCATAGCGTTGCCGCAGTGTATGTTGCTGCTGCGCGGGCAAGGCGAAGAAGTGGGCGGCGGTGGTGCGCAGGCTGGCGCGTTCGGACTCGGGCAGGGCTTGCCATTCGGCCCACACTCCGCGCAACCACGCGGTTTGTCGCAGATTGGCGCGGTTCCAATGTGGCAGCGGCGCGCTGGCGGTGGTTTCCGGTAGTGGTTCGGCTTGTGTGCTTAGCCACGCCAGCAGGGGCAGGTCGGTGGCCAACGCCAACTCCTGCGGCGCGGCGAACAGGGCACGATCGGGGTCGTTGGCGGTATCGGCGGGGTCAAAGCGGGCCTTGGGTGCAGCGGCAGCGGGCAGTGCTTCCACCCGCACCCGGTTGTGCCATTCATTCCACAGTACCCGCCCGCGTGGATGCAGGAAGAAGGTGGCCGTCAGCGCCAGCAGCCCCAGGACCACCCCCAGCCACAGCCAGCGTAATAGGTGCCGATGGGGATGCGGCGGCGGGTCGGCTGTGCCGGTGCCGGTGGAAGGTGCACTGGCGGTCGTCTGCGCGGCGTGTGGAGGCGGTGCCGGGGGCGGCGGTGCCTGTGGCATTGCGTCAACCATTTCCTGAGCGTCTGGATCCGGGACGTCCAGTGCCAACTGCACGGCATCGCGCCACTGCCGCCATACCGCGATGTCCGGCTGGCCGTGCGCATCGCGCGGCAGTGCATCGCGAATCCGCTGCTGATAGCTTGCAACTTCGCAATCCAGTGCCGCCGCGGCCTCGGATTCATCCAGGCAAACCACCAAATGCAGCAACACGGCAGCGCGGATCGCGGGTGGCAGCTGGGCAATTGCTGGCAGAGGAGTATTGGTGGATGCCCGTGTGGCCTGCCCCATGGCTGGCACCGAGAGCAGCAGCCGCCAGTACTGCAGCGGCCATTGCGCAATCGGCCATTGCTCGGCTTCCGAGGCAAACACCTGCTGGGTGACGGCCAGGGCCCGTTGCGTTGCGGCAGGGTCGCCTGTCTGCACTCGCGCCAACAGCTGTGCACGCCGTTCCAGGCCGCGCAGAAACGCAGCAATCGCCGTGGACTGTGGGGGCGTGGGGGCTGGGGAGGTCATGTCAAGTCATTGGCGATGATGCATCTTAGCGTGGACATACCGTGAAATATCGGCTTGACAGCGCGCCAATGGTCGGCTCCGCAAGCAGCCATGCGGGCTGTGGATATCGCAGTTGTGCACAGCGGCATGATTTGCTCGTTCGCGCATGTTCCACATGATGTTCGCGTTTTTTCCGGACGATGTTTCACGCGTAAGATATTGATTTATATGGAATCCAAGGTCATGGCGTTTTTTTCACCAAGATGACAGCGCGCACGTTCTGTGGCGCTTGCGCGGCACTGACTGTGGTCAGTTCACAGACTTATCCACAGCTTGTGTGGATAACGATGGATTCCCATAGAGAACAACGAGTTGCCGCGTTTACGTCAGGCAAGACTGAGCAATAGGCAGCAACCTCGACTGCGGCTGCTCCCGGCAGGGGCCACAAGCCCGCTAGACTGGTTCGATGCACCCATTTCCCATCTTGCGCGTGGCGCTGCCGGTGCCGCTGCCGCGCCTGTTCGACTACTTGCCGCCTGCGGATGCAAAACCCGTGGCGGTGGGGCAGCGGGTGCGGGTGCCGTTTGGGCCGCGTGAGCTGTGCGGCCTGGTGATCGAACATGCGCAGGTCGAGCCGGGCGTTGCCTTGAAAAGCGTGTTGGCGGGTTTGGATGACGCGCCGCTGTTGCATGGCGAATTGCTGGCCTCGCTGCGCTGGCTGGCCGGGTATCTGCACGCACCCTTGGGCGAAGTGCTGGCCACCGCGCTGCCGGCGCTGCTGCGGCGTGGCGAGCCGCTGCCAGAGATTGCGCAATACGGCTGGTGCTTGAACGAAGCGGGTCACACGGCCTTGCCGTCGATGCGGGCGGGCAAGCCGAAGGCGCTGGCGCAGTGGCTGGATCAGCTGCGGGATGAAGACAGTCTCGACGTCGAGCAACCGGGCTGGCGTGCAGCGTTGCGCACGCTGCGCGAACGCGGGCTGGTGGAGCGCATCGAGATTGCTGCCGATACCGAAACCGGGCCAGGTTTGCGTCCGGCAACTGAAAAAAATGCATCCCCCTCTGTTTCTCCCAATCCCGAGCAGCAGGCCGCCATTGACGCCATTCTGGCGGCGCAGGGCTTCGCGCCTTTTTTGCTCGATGGCGTGACCGGCAGCGGCAAGACCGAGGTCTATCTGCAGGCGATTGCCGCGTGTTTGGCGCGTGGCCAACAGGCCTTGGTGCTGGTGCCGGAAATTGGCCTGACCCCGCAAGCACTGGCGCGCTTTCGGGCGCGCTTGGGGGTGCCGGTGCATGCCCTGCATTCGGGCTTGAACGATAGCGAGCGTGCCAAGGTGTGGCTGCAAGCCGCCAGCGGACAGGCGCGGGTGATCGTGGGCACGCGCTCGGCGGTGTTCGTGCCGCTGCCGCAGGCCGGTTTGATCGTGATTGATGAAGAACACGACGGCAGCTACAAACAGTTCGACGGCATTCGCTACCATGCGCGCGACTTCGCCCTGCTGCGTGCGCGTGCGTTAGCCGTTCCCATTGTGCTGGGTAGCGCCACTCCATCACTGGAGACCTTGCACAACGCCCGCACGGGCAAGTTCACCGGGCTGCGTTTGCGCCAGCGCGCAGGTGCAGCCCAGCCGCCGCAGGTGCGTGTGCAGGATGTACGCAAGCGACCGCTGCACGCGGGGTTGTCGGATGACACCCTGCACGCCATCCGCAGCGCACTGGACGCCGGTGGGCAGGTGTTGGTGTTTCGCAACCGGCGCGGGTATGCACCTGTATTGCTGTGCCACGACTGCGGCTGGAGCGCGCATTGCCCGCGCTGCAGCACGCCGGAAAAACCCACGCCGATGACCGTGCACGCGCACGGCAAGCGCCTGCAATGCCACCACTGCGGGCACCGAAAGCCCGCGCCGCCGGCCTGCCCCGACTGCGCCAGCCTAGGCTTGCAGCCGCAGGGCAATGGCACCGAGCGCATCGAGGCCGAATTGCAAACGCGCTTTGCCGATGTGCCGGTGATCCGCATCGACCGCGCCAGCAGCGGCCATCGCGATGCCTTGCAGCACCACTTCGACACCCTCGGCGCGCAACCGGGCATTTTGGTGGGCACGCAAATGCTGGCCAAAGGCCATGACTTGCCCAACCTCACCCTGGTGGTCGTGGTGGGGATTGATGAAGGGCTGTTTTCTGCCGATTTCCGCAGCAGTGAAAAATTGGCGCAGTTGCTGATTCAAGTGGCTGGCCGTGCCGGCCGTGCCGATAAACCCGGCACCGTGTTATTGCAGACACATCACCCGGATCATGCCTTGCTGAACATTTTGGTACGCGGTGGCTACCACGCCTTTGCCGATGAAGATCTGGCGCTGCGCGAGGCCGCCGGGTTTCCGCCTTTCGCCTATTTGGCATTGCTGCGTGCCGAAGCCAAACACGCCGAGCCACCACTGCAGTTTCTGCAACAGGCCAAGGCGTTGTTGCTGCCTCATGGCATTCAACTGCACGGCCCACTGCCCGCGCCGATGCCGCGCCGCGCCGGGTTTGTTCGGCATCAGCTGATTGTGTCGTCACCGCACCGACGCGCGCTGCACGCGGCGTTGGCGGCCGCGGTTGCAGTCTTGTATGCCACGCCGCAAGCGCGCCGGGTGCGCTGGTCGCTGGATGTGGATCCGGTGGATCTGTACTGAATCAGGTCGCCACTGGTGGATGGCGCCGCTCCCAGCGCCGGAAGAACCAGCGCTTCACCAGCTCCACCAGCAGCAGGTAGGCCGCCACCATCGCGCCGAGGATGGCGAAAAACTCCGGCGGCAGCGGCACCAAGCCCAGCATCGCGGCCAGCGGCGTGTACGGCAGGATGGCGGCGAGCGCGACGATGCCCAGCGAGGTGGCGACGAGTAGCGGATGCGGGCGGCTTTTCAGCGGATTGCCGCGGGTACGGATGATGAAGATCACCAGCACCTGGGTGGCCAGCGATTCTACGAACCAGCCGGTGTGGAACTCGCGCTCGCCGGCCTCCAGCACCTTGAGCAACACATAGAACGTCAGGAAGTCGAACAGCGAACTGATCGGACCGATGGTCGCCATGAAGTCGCGGATGAAGGCCATGTCCCAGCGCCGCGGGCGGGCGAGGTCGGCATCGTCCACGTTGTCCAGCGGCAGCGGCGTTTCCGACAGGTCGTAGAGGAAGTTGTTGAGCAACACCTGCAGCGGCAGCATCGGCAGGTACGGCAGAAACAGCGTGGCTGCGGCCATCGAGAACATGTTCCCGAAGTTGGAGCTGGTGGCCATCATGATGTACTTCATGACGTTGCCGAAGGTCCGCCGGCCTTCGATGATGCCGTCATGCAGCACGCCCAGGTCCGAGCGCATCAGGATCATCGCCGCCGCCTGCTTGGCCACGTCCACGCCGCTTTCCACCGAAATGCCGACGTCGGCGGCATGCAGCGAGGGCGCGTCGTTGATGCCGTCGCCCATGTAGCCGACCACGTGCCCGCGCGCCTTGAGCGCCAGCAGCACGCGCGTCTTCTGCTGCGGGTTGGCGCGCGCGAACAGGTTGACGCTCGCCACCCCCGCGCGCAGGGCATCATCGTTCATCGCCTCGATCTGCGCGCCGGTGAGCACGCCGGTGACCGCCAGGCCCAGTTCGCCGCAGACGTGGCGCGCCACCAGCTCGTTGTCGCCGGTGACGATCTTGACCGCCACGCCGCTGGCCGCCAGCGCTGCCAGCGCTGGCTTGGCGCTTTGCTTGGGGGGGTCGAGGAAGGCGACGAAGCCCGCCAGCACCAGCGTGGTTTCGTCGGCGGCGGTGGCGTCAATGAAATCACCCGGTTCGGCGCGCCAGGCCACCGCCAGCACGCGGAAGCCCTGGTCGGCCAGGCGATCAAGCAGGCTGGTGCAGGCCTGCCGGCGGCGATCGTCCAGCGCGTCGGTGCGTGGCGATCCGTCGGCATCCGTACCGTCCTCCACCTGCGTGCAGACGCGCAGCACGTCCTCCGGCGCGCCCTTGACGATCAGCAGGCGCTGCGTGGCGTCCTCCACCAGTACCGACACCCGCCGGCGCTCGAAGTCGAACGGCACCTCGTCCAGCTTGCGCCAGCCGGAGACATCGACCTCGCCGTGCGCAAGGATGGCATCGTCCAGCGGACTCTTCAGGCCGCTCTCGTTGGCGCTGTTGAGGAAGGCCAGCCGCAGCACCCGCGCGCTGTCGTTCCCGGCCGGATCCAGATGCTGCTCCAACCGGATTCTCGCCTCGGTCAGGGTGCCGGTCTTGTCGGTGCACAACACGTCCATCGCGCCCATGTCCTGGATCGCCGACAGGCGCTTGACGATGACCTGCCTGCGCGCCATGCGCAGTGCGCCGCGCGACAGCGTCACCGACACGATCATCGGCAGCAGCTCCGGGGTCAGCCCGACCGCCAGCGCCACCCCGAACAGGAACGATTCCAGCAGGGGCCGGTGGAACATCGCGTTGACCAGGATGGTGAACAACACCAGCAACAGCGTCAGCCGCATGATCAGCAGCCCGAAGCGGCGCGTGCCGATCTCGAAGGCGGTGGGCGGCGGACGCTTCTCCAGATCTTGGGCGATGCGCCCGATCGCGGTGGCCTTGGCGGTGCGCAACACCCGCACCTGCGCCGAGCCGCTGACCACGTTGCTGCCCATGAACACCTGGCCGTCGGTCTCGGTGTCGATGCGGTCGACATCCACCGGCGCGGTGGCGGCATGGCGTTCGACAGGGAAAGCCTCACCGGTCAGCAGCGCCTGGTTGACGAAGAAGTCCTGTGCCAGCAGGACCTGTGCATCGGCGGGCACCAGGTCGCCGGCCGACAGCAACACGACATCGCCGGGCACCAGCTGCTCGGCGGGAATCTCAGCGCGCGCGCCATCGCGCAGCACGCTCACGTTCAGCGCCACCTGCTGCGACAGCTGCTCCGCGGCCTGGCCGGCCCGGTACTCCTGCACGAAGTCCAGCACCACGCTCAGCAGCACCATCACCGCGATCACGGCCGCACTGGTCGCATCCCCGGTGGCGGCGGAGATCGCGCAGGCAACCAGCAGCACGATCACCAGCGGGTTGCCAAAGCGCGCCAGAAACTGCAGTGCGACGCTGCGCCGGTGCGGTTTCAGCACGTTGGGGCCGAAGCGCGCCAGCCGCGCCGCGGCCTCGCTGCCGGTCAGGCCCGCAGCGGATGGCGATACTGTGCCGGCGATCTTGTCCATCCGCGCATGATGGCACCAGCCGACGGGCGATGCGTGTCGATGGATGCACAGGCAGGTAGGCCGCTCGCGCAGCGGCGGCGACATCGGCGACAATCGGGCCAATCCACCACAAACGGACCCACCGTGGCCAACTGCCTCGACCAGCTCCGCATGCATTCCGCCGTGGGCGCCGATCCCGGTGCCAGCGAGACCATCGCCCGCTGCATGCCAATGGATGTCACCGGCGGGATCCGCAAATTCGCCATCGACCAGCACAAGCTTGAAGCCTTGCTGGCAGCGGAACTGGGGTAAGTGCGATGCGCGTGGATAGCGAGTGGGTGCAGGTTGCGCTGCTCACGTTCGACTTGATCGGCACCTTCGTGTTCGCGCTCAGCGGCGGCGTGCTGGCGGTGCGCAAGCAGCTGGATCTGTTCGGCGTGCTGGTGCTGGCGTGCGCGGCGGCGGTGTCGGGCGGGATCGTGCGCGATGTGTTGATCGGCGCGCATCCGCCCGCCTCGCTGGCCGACTGGCGCTACCTGGTGGTGGCGATGGCGGCCGGGCTGGTCACTTTCCGCTGGCACGGCGTGATCGAGCGGCTGCGCAATCCGGTACAACTATTTGATGCCGCTGGCCTTGCGCTGTTCGCGGTGCTGGGCACCGGCAAGGCCTTGGCGTTCGGGCTGTCGCCATTCGCAGCCATGCTGCTCGGCATCATCACCGGCATTGGTGGCGGCATCGCCCGTGACTTGCTGGTGGTGCGTACACCCGTGGTATTGCAGCAAACCGAGCTGTATGCCATGGCGGCGCTGGTCGGCAGCGGCATCGTGGCACTGGCGGCCGCCTTCCATCTGCCGCAACACCCAGCGATGGTGCTGGGTGCCTTGGCCTGCTTCGGCCTGCGTTTCATGAGCATCCGTCGGGGCTGGAAATTGCCGGTGGCGGGTGGATCAGACGGGCGCTGAACGCGAAACAAGTTGCCGAGGTGAACCGGCTTCACGGATCAGGCTTGCACGCCGTTCGTCGCGTTGTTGAATAGGTGCCGGTTGCTCAACACCATGTCGCGGATGATGAAATCGAACACAACGAATACCACGCCGATGATACCGCCAAGCAACAGGTTCAGGACGCCGATGACGATCAGCTGGCCAACTCCCTCATACGCAGCAGGGACGCGTGAATCCCGTGCCAAGATCAGTGGTTGCAACTTCATCCTGGTCGTTGCTGCGTAGATGTTCCAGATGCCGACGATGATCGTGACGATCATCAGTACCTGCACGATCCCCAAGATCAGCCACAGGATGCCGGAGATGCGTTCGTAATCGGCGATCCGCCTGAGCGTCTGTTCGCCCACGTCATGGCCCGGCATCGGCGTATCGACGTCATCGCGAGTGGCGGGGTGCGTGACCTGCGCGTTTACGGGGGGATGCAGGGCGGTTCCGCAGGCGGCGCAAAACCTGCCGCCACTGGAAAGCGCACAACCACAAGCAGGGCAGAAATGCATACCGATCAGCGCCTGCAGTTCTGATAGCCAGGTGGCGGGTTGCTGGACCAATGGCCCTCGCACACCTCCATGCGGATCCGGTTGCGGCAATTGCTGCCCAAGAAGCCGCTTGAGCATTCGCTGCGGCGGTTTTCGTACTGTTCATCGGCAGTCGGTTGTTGCTCGACCTCACGCTGCCGTGCCGCTTCTGCATGTTGTTGCTCTCGCTCTTCCATCTGTCGCCGCTGTTCGTCCAGACGGTCACGCTCCAGCTGCAAAGCTTCGCGTTGCTGTTCGATCTCTGCCTGTGCGCGTTGCTGTGCGAGTTCTACCGAATCATTGCCCGGGTACTGATTGACCGCCGCCGCATCCGCCGCC
>NZ_CALMPC010000095.1:0-1716 GCF_937872235.1 uncultured Thermomonas sp. | reverse complement strand
GAAGCCAAAGACTCGTGCCATACTTGGCCTCATGCGGTTGAATTTCCTATCCGTTTCAATCCGGTGTTTTGGGCCAGTGCCCGGGCGCCGTCTGCATGAATTCAAATACGCCGGAAGCGTGGCAGAGCGGTTGAATGCACCAGTCTTGAAAACTGGCGTCGGGGCAACCCGATCGTGAGTTCGAATCTCACCGCTTCCGCCAATCGTCGTTATTGACTCAGCCTGATCATCCCTTTTCCAAGTCCAAGTGCTCCACGCACCGTGCAATGAGCCACCGAAAACCTGCTTGAGCGAGAATTGAATGTTCATCTCGACGCCCCCCAGGCGCGCTCGACGATCAAAGGAGGTGTCAGAAAAACTGCCACATCGAATTCACTCTCCGGGTGCTCCGAAACCGCAAGTACCAACGACAGAACAACCACATCAAGACCAGCCCGGTGATCCAGGCGAGCAGCATTGTGGCGGGGCCCGCACCGCCACGAAACATCAGACCCATCGCGGCAAACAGCCACAGGTGGACCAAATAGAACATCAGTGCGCAGCGGCCGAAGGTGACCAGCGGATTGTGCGCATGCGTCATCCAACCCGGCAGTCGCGACCATTGTGCCAGCAACGCCAGGTTCAAACTCAGGGTGACGGCAACGAAGGCGATACTGGGTGGGTACTTCACAACGGTAAAAAACCCGGCCAAGCCAGGCGGAACACTATTGAGATTGCCCAAGCCGCCTGCCGCGCGCAACACAATAAACAAAAGTGCCAGTCCCACAGCAGCCCACAAGGCCGAACGTTGCGTGGCTTGCTGATCGTGCAGCAAGCCGCGTCCGATCAGGACACCCAGGCCACTCACGCCCAACCACGGCAAGACGGGGTAAGCGACGTCCCAAGCATTAGTGTGCCCCGCCACCGCCAGCACGCGCAGCCATGGCGCGACCAGCGCGCCTGGGCCCGGCTGAATCGACACCAAATACTCGGTCACGATCAGGGTCAGCGTTGACAGCAGCGCAATTGTCCAGCTCGGCAATTCAAGCATCAGTGCCCACACCATCATGCTCATACCCAAACTGAATAGCACGCCCAAGTGGAGCCGCACATCGCTTCCGCCTCCGGCCATATCGCCCCATGTTATCGCTGCGCCGGGATGGGCGCTGAAGATGCCCAATATCCACGCCGGGTCTTCGACCAGCAGTTGCAGGACAACCAACAACATCCCGCGATTGATCAAATATCGCCGGACATGAGTCATGTCCCAGCCCTTGCGTACACGGGCTTCGACCAACAAGACGATCCCTACGCCCATCAACATTGCAAAGCCCGGCGCGCAAACGTGCGTCAGCCAGCGCACCATGAACCAGAAGCTGTCAGGGAAGACGGGCAGCGCCGCGCCCCAATATTCTTGGGCGTGCCTGCGCGCCACCAGCATGCTGGCATGATCCAGGGCCATGAGCGCCATAATCAGCCCGCGATGGAAATCCAAGGCGGACAGCCTCGCTGGCGGGAGTTTGACCGAAAAGTCATGCGGCGAGACAGCAGTGTTGATCATGGCATTACGACCTGTAAATTCTCATGCTATCCCGCTCACCAGCATCGATTGAGGTACCAAGCGACGAAGCGGTGTTTTGCAGGCGCAAAACATCACCCTGACGGCGCGAAATGCGTCGCCTGTGAAGGTATTTGCATGGGTCGCCAAAGGATTGGGCTCGCGGGCTTGAGCTGCTC
>NZ_CALMPC010000094.1:0-7673 GCF_937872235.1 uncultured Thermomonas sp. | reverse complement strand
CGTGAGTAAAAAAGGGACGGCTTGCGCCGTCCCTGAGGGGTGTTGCCAAGGGTATTGCTGACTTACTTGGCAGCGTTTGGCCGCAGCCATTTACGTGCCACAAACACGCCCAGTAGCACGGCGCCGGCGGAGAACACCAGGTCGCCGGGCATGCGCATCCACACCAGCATGTCGATGATCGGGCGGTTCATGAACTCGGCCGAGCGGGCAAACCAGTAGCCGTGTTCCAGTGCCGCGTTGAGTTGCAACACGCCCATCGGCAGCAGGGTCAGCACGCCCATCAGGCCCAGACCGATGTTGAGGCTCCAGAACGAACCACGCAGCAGCCCTTCCGGCCATTTCACCTCGGGCTTGAGGCCGCGCAGGCAGAACAGCATCAGGCCGATCCCCAGCATGCCGTACACACCAAACAGGGCGGTGTGGCCGTGCAGCGCGGTCAGGTTCATGCCCTGCATGTAGAACAGTGCCAGCGGGGTGTTGACCAGGAACCCAAACAGACCGGCACCCACCAAGTTCCAGAAGCTGGTGGCCAAGAAGAACATGATCGGCCACTTGTAGCGTTCCATCCACGGGGTGGCGCGGCTATGGCTCCAGGTTTCGTAGGCTTCCAGCCCGATCAGTGCCAGTGGCACCACTTCCAAGGCTGAGAAGCTGGCACCCAGCGCCACCGCAGCGGTGGTGGTGCCGGCAAAGTACAGGTGATGGAACATGCCCAGCACGCCGCCGCTCAAGTACACGATGGTGGCGAACAGCACGTTGATGGTGGCCGACTTGCCGCGCAACAGGCCCAGCTTGACGAACAGGAAGCTCATCACCGCCACCGCGAACACTTCGAAGAAGCCTTCCACCCACAGGTGCACCACCCACCAGCGCCAGTATTCAACCACCGAGATGTGGCTGTTTTCACCCCACATCAGGCCGGCACCGTAGAACAGGCCGATGGCGACGGTGGACAGGAATAACAAGCCCACGATCGAGGACATTTCGTCCTTGCGCTTCATCGCCGGCCACAACGCACGGCCGACCAGGGTCAGCCACACCAGCAGGCCGACGAACAAAAATGCCTGCCAGAAGCGGCCGATGTCCACGTATTCCCAGCCTTGATGGCCAAACCAGAAGTTGTACTTCAGGCCCAACTTCTGCATCACCGCAAACCACTGGCCGGTAAATGAGCCGACCACAATGATCAGCAAGCAGACGAACAGGAAGTTGACGCCGGCGCGTTGGTATTTCGGCTCATGGCCGGAGATCGCCGGGCCGATATACAGGCCGGTGGCCAGCCATGCGGTGGCAATCCACAGCACCGCCAGTTGCGTATGCCAACTGCGGGTCAGTGCATACGGCAGGAACTCGGCAATTTTGAAGCCGTAAGCTTCCTGGCCTTCCACCTGGAAGTGCGCAGTGGTTGCACCCAACAGGATTTGGCACAGGAACAATGCCACCACCACCCAGAAATATTTGGCGGTGGCTTTCATCGATGGGGTGATGGTCAAGCCCTGCAGCGGATCCTGCGCGGGCGGTGTCGGCAGTGCTTCCTTGCCGTGATAGGCGGCGTAGTGCCACGCCAGCAAACCAACGCCACCAATCAGGAACAAGATCGAGAACATCGACCAGATAAACGTATCGGAGGTTGGCGTGTTGCCAATCAGCGGCTCGTAGGGCCAGTTGTTGGTATAGGTTCGATGGGTTTCGCCGGGACGATCAGTGCTGGCAGCCCATGCCGTCCAGAAGAAAAACGCGGTCATTGCGCGCCGATTGTCGGCATCCGGCACCGTGTTTTCACGCATGGCATAGGCTTCGCGCAGTGCATGCGTGGCGGGATCATTGGAGAACACGCTCTCGTAATGCGCGGCCACATTACTGATCGCTTGCGCCCGCATATTGCTGACGACGATGTCTTGTTTGCTGGCATCAAACGTGTTGGAGCGTATCAAGGGTTTGACGCTGGCCTGGGTCTTGGCCTGATCACCAGCCTCCATGCTGGCGTAGGACTGCCCGGCATCACTACGCGCCTGCAATTCCAGCATGGCTTCGGTTTCGCGATGCAGCCAGTCGGCCGACCAGTCGGGGGCCAGCAGGGCACCGTGGCCCCAGATCGAGCCGAGTTGTTGGCCACCGATGCTTTGCCAGACTTGGCGGCCACGCTCGATATCGGCACGGGTATAAAGCACTTGGCCGTTGGCAGCGATAACGCGGTTAGGGATGGGTGGGGCAGTGTGGATCAAATCCACGCCCAGCCACGCCATAACCGCGAAACTTGCGATGAGCAGGGCGGCCAAGCCCAGCCAAAGCCGTTTCGTAATGGACATTGCAACTCTCCTATTGATCAAGCCTGATGGAACCAGCGTCGGCATCGTCTGCCGTTCTGCGGGGTGTCACCATGACTTGTGTCAACTCGGCGTGAAGAACGTTGCAATCACGCGTTGAATGCAGGTTGTGCGCGCGGATCAATCGCGCAGGATGGGTGCAGCAAGTGCGTCGATGCGGCCTTGATCGAGCAGCTCCACTTCGCGGCGATCCACGGCAAGGATGCCGTCATCCTGCATTCGGCGCAGCACGCGGCTCACCGTTTCCGGTGCCAGCCGCAGGTAGTTGGCGATATCGGTACGTGCCATCGTCAATTGAAAACGTGTTGCGGAAAACCCGCGTGCGGCCAAGCGTCGCGACATTCCCAGCAAGAACGCGGCAACGCGCTGGTCGGCGCTCCAATCACCGGCAAGTAAGGCTGCGCGGCCGATGTCGCGGCTGAGCAGGCGGAACAATTCACGCTGCACGCCGGGTACCTTCGCCGCCAATACTGAAATCTTGGGGAAGGAGAATTTGCACAGCATCACCGTATCCAGTGCGATGGCATCGCAGGGGTAGCGGTGGCCGTCGATGGCGTTCAGTCCGATAACTTCGCCGGGGAAATGGAAGCCCAGCACATGCTCGTGGCCGTCGCGATCGGTCACGCAGGTCTTGACCGTGCCGGCGCGCACCGCAGCGATGGCTTCAAACGGGTCACCTTCGCGGAACACATGTTCACCGGCATGGAACGGGCCAATATGTTCCACCAGCACATGCAGTTCTTTCAGCGCACTCTTGTCCATGCCCTGCGACAAACAGGCGTGCGAGAACGCGCAGGTGGAGCAAAACTGCAGTTCATTGCCGTCATCGGACAGCACTTGCGGGCTCAGCCGCGGAAACGGCAGGCCGCTCATCGCACACTCCGGCAACAAGTCAGATCGCGCGCGAGAAGCGCGGTTTGGTGTCGGCAGCGGTTGGGGTCAGGTATTGGTCGAAGCACATGGCAATGTTACGCAATAGCAGCCGACCTTGCGAGGTGGCTTCGATGTTGCCTTGGCCAAATCGCACCAATCCGTCCTCCTGCAGCGGTTGCAACTGCGCCAGCGCGCTGGCGAAGTAGTCTTCAAAGTGTATGCCGTAACGGCGTTCCAGTGCGGCCACCGGGATTTGGCCCTGACACATCAGCGATTGGATCAGGTCGGCACGCAGCGTGTCGTCCTCACTCATGCGCATCCCCCGGAACACCGGCAGCTTGCCGGTATCAATGGCGATCTCCCAACTGGGTAAATCACGCGGATTTTGGCTGAAGGTATTGCCGATATGGCTGATCGCAGAGACGCCAAGGCCAATCAAATCGCTATCGGCGTGGGTGGTGTAGCCCATGAAATTGCGATGCAGGCCACCGCGCTGCTGCGCCTGTGCCAGGTCATCATCGGGCAAGGCGAAATGATCCATGCCGATATAGACATAGCCAGCCGCAGTGAGTTTTTCCACCGCCAATTGCAGCAGCGCTAGTTTGGCGTCGCCGTCCAGCAGCAGGGCCTCGTCGATTTGCTTTTGTGCTTTGAACAGGTGTGGCATATGCGCATAGCTGTACACCGCCAGCCGGTCTGGACGAATCTCGGTGACGATATCCAGCGTCTTGCCAAAGCCTTCCAGATTTTGTCCCGGCAAGCCATAGATCAAATCGATATTGACCGAGCGGAACCCGGCACTGCGTGCGGCATCTACCACCGTACGGGTTTCCTCCACGGTTTGGAGGCGGTTGACCGCTGCTTGCACCTTGGGGTCGAAGTCCTGCACGCCCAGCGATGCGCGGTTGAACCCGCTCGCGGCCAGTGCAGGCATCCATGCAGGGTCGCAGAAACGCGGGTCGATTTCGATCGAAATATCGCTGTCGCGGCGGTCGGCAAAATGAAATTGCCGGCGCAAGACATCCACAGTATCCGCCAATTGCGTGGGGTTAAGGAAGTTCGGCGTGCCGCCACCAAAGTGTAACTGGATCACTTCACGGTCACGGTCAAACGCGGGGGCAATCAGCGCGACTTCGCGATACAGGCGCGCCAGATAGCTATCCGATCGGCCCAAATCACGGGTGATGATGCGGTTGCAGCCGCAGTAAAAACACGGGCTAAAGCAAAACGGCACATGCACATACAGTGATAGCCGGCGCGGGATGGGTTCCTCATTGCTGGCCTGCACGGCTTCGCGCAGCTGCACCTCACCGAACTCCGCGCTGAATTGGGGCGCGGTCGGGTACGAGGTATAGCGCGGGCCGGGGCGATCGTAGCGACGCGCCAAATCGGCATCAAAGGCAATAGTCTGGGAGTGCATGGGCGCAGCTTAGGCAGATACGGGCAGATACGAATTGATCTTGATCAATCACTTGCGATGCGGTCAGCGGCGATGCAAGGCATACACGGCAGTATCCACCCGCGATGCCCCATTCACGAAGCCGGGGTGAGCCGCGGGAATGTTGCGCCGTTCGCACAGCGCGACATCCCAATGTTCGCCATAGCGTGCACGTACTTCGTCTTCGTGTACCGAGAACGGTGGGCCGTCGCGGTCTTGTTGCGGGTATTCCAGAGTAATCAGCAAGCCTTGGCAGTTGCTGGGCAGTGCTGCGTAGAGTTCTGCCACATAGCGTTGGCGCAGATCAGGGGGAAGTGCAATCAATGCGGCACGGTCGAACACGGCGGCACAGCTTGATAGTGCGTCACGATCCAGCCCGAAGGCGTCGCCATGGATGATTTCAATACCACCGGCGAGGTAGTGCGTGCCGTAGCGGCTTTGACGCAGCTCCGGCATCAATGCGTGGTCAGCAAAAAATTGTTCGATGGCCAGTTGTGACAGTTCCACGCCCAGCACGCGATGGCCTTGTGCGGCCAGCCATGCCAGGTCCAGCGATTTTCCGCATAGCGGCACGAACACGGTGCAATCGGCGGCAACGCCCAATCCGGCCCAGTGCTTTTGCAATAACGGGGTGGGGGTGGATTGGTGAAAACCGATTTGCTGGTTGGCCCAGCGTTGGTGCCAGAAGTCGGGTTGCATGGGTGTCTCCTTTGGATCGCTGGTGAAGCCGCCGTGCGTTTCGCGTAGCCGCATTTCGAGCGACGTAGCGAAACGCACGGAGGCTTCACCAGCGTTGGAATGGTTCAGGCTTCCACCATCAATCCATCCACTTTTTGCCAGCCACGCGGCAGCAAACCACCGCGTGAGCCGCGCGCGCCCAGATACGGCTCCAATTCCTTGTACGCGAGCGTCATCGTGCGTGCACCCGATTGCACCAACAACTTGCCGGTGGCGGGCACGACTGCAATCGCCACCACATGCTCGGTGCCGCGCTTGGCTTTGGGGATGTCGATGATCTTGTTGCCCTTGCCTTTATCCAGCTCCGGCAATTCGCTGATGGAAAATGCCAGCACGTGACCGGCACTGGTGATGGCAACGATGCGAGCGGCCTCGATGTTGGCCACTGGCGCGGGTGGCAACACCGTGCCACCTTCCCCCAGCGACAGCAGCGCCTTGCCGGCTTTCTGGCGTCCGGTCAGGTTTTCAAAGCGGGTGACGAAGCCATAGCCGTGGCTCGATGCGATCACGAATTTATGGTCGTTATCGCCGCTGGCAAGTGCCTGGAAGGTGCTGCCGGGTGCGGGCGAGAAGCGCCCGGTGAGTGGCTCGCCATTGCCGCGCGCGCTGGGCAGGGTGTGCACGGCAGTGGAGTAACTGCGGCCAGCGGAATCAATGAACGCCACTTGCTGATTGCTGCGTGCGCGCACCGCCAGCAGCAGGCTGTCGCCATCGCGATAACTGAGCGTTGCGGCATCGATATCGTGGCCTTTCGCAGCGCGTACCCAGCCCTTTTCACTCAGCACCACGGTCATTGGCTCACTGGCCACCAGCTCGGTTTCATCCAGTGCTTGCGCGGCTTGGCGTGCCACCAGAGGGCTGCGGCGGGCATCGCCAAACTTCTTGGCATCGGTCAACAATTCATCCTTGACCAGTTTTTTCAGCTTGGTTTTGTTGTCCAGGATTGAAATCAGTGTTTGACGCTCGGCCGCCAGCTCGTCCTGCTCGCCACGAATCTTCATTTCTTCCAGCCGCGCCAATTGCTTCAGGCGGGTATCCAGGATGTAATCGGTCTGCTCCTCGCTGAGGCTGAAACGTGCCATCAGCACCGCTTTGGGCTCGTCCTCGCTGCGAATGATGCGAATGACTTCATCCAGGTTGAGGAAGGCCACCAGCAAACCTTCCAGCAGGTGCAGGCGACGTTCAACTTTTTCCAGCCGATGCTGCAAGCGGCGGATGACGGTGTCTTGACGGAAAGTCAGCCATTCGGATAGCAGCATTTTCAGGTTTTTGACCTGTGGGCGGCCATCCAACCCGATCACATTCATATTGACCCGGAAGCTTTTTTCCAGGTCGGTGGTGGCAAACAAATGCCCCATGAGTTGGTCGGCATCCACGCGGTTGCTGCGCGGCACCAGCACGATCCGGGTGGGATTGGCGTGGTCGGATTCATCGCGGATGTCTTCCAGCCACGGCAGTTTCTTGGCCCGCATTTGTGCGGCAATCTGCTCGATGATTTTGGACGGCGAAACTTGATGTGGCAGTTCGGTGATGACGATATTATTGTGTTCTTTCACAAACACGCCACGTGCCCGCACGCTGCCGAGGCCGGTTTCATACATCGCCAGCAAGTCGCCGGGCGAGGTGATGATTTCCGCCGCAGTGGGGTAATCCGGGCCGCGCACGTGTTCGCACAGGTCGCGCACCGTGGCGTCGGGGTCATCCAGCAAGCGCACGCACGCGCTGACGACTTCATTGAGGTTGTGCGGCGGCACATCGGTGGCCATGCCGACGGCAATGCCTGTAGTGCCGTTGAGCAGCAGGTGCGGCAAGCGCGCCGGCATCCACGTGGGTTCTTCCAGCGTGCCATCGAAATTGGGCACCCAATCGGCGGTACCGTGGCCCAATTCACCCAGCAACACTTCGGCAATCGGCGACAGTTTGGATTCGGTATAGCGCATCGCCGCGAACGACTTGGGGTCATCGCTGCTGCCGAAATTGCCCTGCCCTTCGATCAGCGGGTAGCGGTACGAAAATGGCTGCGCCATCAGCACCAATGCTTCATAGCAGGCGCTGTCGCCATGCGGATGGTATTTGCCGATCACGTCGCCCACGGTGCGTGCCGATTTTTTCGGCTTGGCCGATGCCGCCAGCCCCAGCTCGCTCATCGCATAGATGATGCGGCGCTGTACCGGCTTCAGGCCATCGCCGATGAACGGCAGGGCGCGGTCGAGCACCACATACATCGAGTAGTCAAGATACGCGCGCTCGGCGTATTCGCGCAGGGGGATTTGTTCAAAGCCGTGAAACGTGGTGCG
>NZ_CALMPC010000093.1:0-3444 GCF_937872235.1 uncultured Thermomonas sp. | reverse complement strand
CCACATCGGCATCCAGCGTGCCGCTTTTGATCGATGCAATCCGCTGCCCGGCATCACGCGGGGAATCAAAGCCCGCGCTTTGCAACAGCACGCGCTCGCCTTGCACCAGTTTGAAGTAGAACTTGCCATCGGCATCGCGGTATTGCTTGAAGCTGGGCACCCCGGCATCGGATGATCTCTTGGGTTTACCCGCATCACTGCCCGCCACCACCTGCGACAAATCGCGCAAGCCCACCGCTTCACGCAGGCGGGTAATTGCCGGGGTTGCATAGGCACTGCGCAAGCGCGCTGCGCCGTCGCGCAAGATCGCTTCGATTTCGGCCGGCTTGGCCATCAACGCCTCGTAGTTGTCGCGCAGTGGCGCAACTTCCGTATCAATTTTTTCGAACAACGCCTGCTTGGCATCGCCCCAGCTGATGCCCTCGGCAAACGCCTGCGCAAATGCGGCGGTGTCCTGTTTCGATGCAAACGCTTGATACAACTGAAACAGCGCCGAACCTTCAGTGTCCTTGGGCTCGCCGGGTGCACGCGAGTCGGTGAGAATGCCGGCGATGAGTTTTTTCAGTTCGTTGCGCGGGGCAAACATCGGGATGGTGTTGTCGTAGCTTTTGCTCATCTTGCGGCCATCCAGACCGGGCAAGGTGGCCACCTGCTCATCCACCGCCGCTTCTGGCAATACAAAAAACTCGTGCCCGTAAATGTGGTTGAAGCGCTGACCAAACGTGCGCGCCATTTCGATGTGCTGCACCTGATCGCGGCCCACCGGCACCTTGTGCGCATTGAAGATCAAGATGTCGGCGGCCATCAACACCGGGTACATGAACAACCCGGCGCTGATGCCGGCATCGTCGTCCTCACCCTCGGCGCGGTTTTTATCCACCGCCGCTTTGTAGGCATGCGCACGATTGAGAATGCCCTTGCCGGCCACGCAGGTGAGCAGCCACGTCAGCTCGGGGATTTCTGGAATGTCCGATTGCCGATAGAACCACACCTTGGCCGGATCCAACCCGCAGGCCAACCACGCCGCCGCAATCTCCAACGTGGAACGCTGCGTGCGCGCGGGGTCTTGCGCCTTGATCAAGCTGTGATAGTCCGCAAGGAAATAAAAACTCTCGGTATCGCTGGCACGCGATGCGGCAATCGCCGGGCGGATGGCACCAACGTAATTGCCTAAGTGTGGAGTACCGGACGTGGTGATACCGGTGAGGACGCGGGTCTTGCTCATGCGGGGCTGCGCTTGTATTGCGAAATCAATCGCCATTCTAAAGGCACAGCCCTAAAGACACAGCGCTAACCCCGTTTTGCGGCGTGATGCGTTGACCGTCTTGCAGCGCACCCCTTGCGCCTCTGGAGACCGCCATGTTTCGCCCACTTGCACTCGCCCTTGCCCTTGCCGCATCCACTGCATGCAGCTTGCCCGCCCACGCCCGCGACATCGTCACGCTGGGCGTGGTGGATCGAGACAGCGGACAAACCCTGCCCGAATACCCATTTCGTGGCCAACATTGGGTCGCCGGCGTGCCCGGCCACCGCTACGCGGTGCGGCTGACCAATACCAGCGGCGAGCGCGTGCTGGTGGTGTTGTCGGTGGATGGCGTGAACGCAGTCAGCGGGCAGACCGCCGCACCCTCGCAAGCCGGTTATGTGTTGGGGCCGTGGGAGTCCGCCGAAATCGCCGGCTGGCGCAAATCGCTGGATGACATTGCCCAATTCGTATTCACCGACCTGCCCGATAGTTATGCCGCGCGCACCGGTCGCCCGGCCAATGTGGGAGTGGTGGGAATCGCGGTGTTTCGTGAATATCAGCCGCCCCGCCCGCAATATGCACCGCCGCTGGCCGCGCAAGAACAAGCACGCGACAGCATGGCCAAATCCATGCCGGCACCGGCTCCACCCGCTGCCGCCAACCGCGCGATGGCAGAGGCCGATGCGATGCCACAACAACTGGGCACGGGCCACGGTCAGCGCGAATGGGCACCGGTGGGGCAAACCTCGTTTCAACGGATGAGCACACGCCCGCAGCAAGTCAGCCAAGTGCGCTATGACGATGCCAATGCGCTAGTGGCGATGGGTATCCTTCCACGCCTCTATCGCGGCTATGCCGACAACACGCCACGTGCGTTTCCGCAGGGATTTGTGCCGGATCCGCGCTGACGGTATTGGCCCATCGGGCTTCTGCCCGATGGGCTTGCAGCGCTTACTTTTTGCCGGAAGCGTCTTCGATTTTTTCGCCAACTTTCTTGATGTCCTTACCGGCACCATTCACGGTATTGCAGGCGGTCAAGGCCACACTGGCGAACACGGTCAACAACAGCAGGGCAAATAAACGTTTCATGGAAGCCTCGTGACGGGGTGGAAAGCAACATTAAACCGCGTCACCGCTAAAACTGCACATGAACACGCATCAATCGCGTATCAATCGCGCATCAAGGTCGATTTGCCAAACAGACTTTCCACCAAATCCACCGCCAGCTTGGCGGTGGCATTACGGCGATCCAGTGCGGGGTTGATTTCGACCAAATCCAGCGACCCCAGGCAACCGCTATCGGCCACCATTTCCATGATGAGTTGCGCTTCGCGGTAGTTCACACCGCCGGGCACGCGGGTGCCGGTGCCGGGCGCAATCGACGGATCCAGCATATCCACATCGAAGCTCACGTGCAGATGCGTGTTGGCATCCATCCCTTCCAGCGCTTCTTCCATCGCGCGGCGCATACCGACTTCGTCGATATAGCGCATGTCGTAGATATCCAGCCCGTATTCCTTGACCAGTCGCTTCTCGCCCGGGTCCACTGAACGAATGCCGATCTGGCGCACTTGGTCGGGACTGATCGCCGGGGTGATGCCACCAAATCCGGTCAACGCCGCCGGCCCCATCCCACACAAGCACGCCACTGGCATGCCGTGGATATTGCCGCTGGGGGTGAGCTCGTGGGTGTTGAAATCGGCATGCGCATCCAGCCACAACACGCGCAACTGTTTACCGATGCTGCGGCAATGCGCGGCCACCGCCGCAATCGAACCGATTGCTAGGCAATGATCGCCACCCAGCAAAATCGGCATCCGCCCGGCTTGCAGCTCACGGGTGGACACCTCAAACACCCCGCGATTCCACGCCGTCACTTCCTCCAAATGCCGGTAGCCATCCACCGGCGCACTGACCGGGTTGCGCGGGCCGCTGACATCGCCCACATCGCGCACCGCCACACCGCGCGCAGCAATGGCATCCACCAACCCGGCCACGCGCAAGGCCTCCGGCCCCATCGACGCCCCGCGCCGTGCTGCCCCAATATCCGTAGGAACGCCAAAAATGGAAACAGGCGGGTAGTGACGCTGCATGGAAGGCCCCAACAGATACGCCGCCTACGGCACAGGCGCAAGCTGGGCGATGGTGCCGCTTGTCCGAATCGAACGGACGACCTACCGCTTACAAGGCGGTTGCTC